>JAXDOO010000485.1:0-8600 GCA_034668865.1 Alphaproteobacteria bacterium | reverse complement strand
CATCCCGGGCAATCCCACGGTCATTGTGCAGAACATGCCCGGCGCGGGCGGCCTCACTGCAACCAACTTCCTGTACGCGAAGGCGCCGCGCGACGGCACCAGCTTCGGCATCGTTCAGGGCACACTGATCTATGCCCAGGCCGGCAACTCGCCGAACGTACAGTTCGACATGCGCAAGTTCGGTTGGCTGGGCAGCGCGAACAACACGTCCAACGCCTGCGTGTTCTCGAAGCGCGCGCTGCCCAAGGAAGGCAGGGAGCTACTTGAGCGCGAGGTGATAATCGGCACCTCCGCGGGCTCGACCGAATTGGTTCCCACCCTGCTCAACAACATACTCGGCACCAAGTTCAAGCTTGTCAGGGGGTTCCAGTCTACGACCAACGTGCTGCTGGCGATCGAGCGCGGCGAGGTCGACGGGTTGTGCGGCTGGGGCTGGGACGGCGCCCAGGTCAATGGCCGCGACTTCTTCGAGCGCGGCGTGATCCAGGTCGGGCTCGAAACGGCCAATGAGCGCCATCCTGTCCTGAAGGCGCGCGGCGTGCCCTTCGCGCTGGACCTCGTTAAGTCCGAGAAGGACCGCAAGGTATGGGAATTCCTGTTCAGCTACCTCGTCTACGTGCGGCCGTTCATCGTCCCGCCGGAAGTGCCGGCGGATCGCCTGAAGGCGCTGCAGAGCGCTTTCAAGGCAACGCTGGAGGACCCAGAATTCCTGGCCGAGGCCAAGAAGGGCGAAGTGGAAATCCGCTACGTCAGCCCGGATCGGGTGCAGGCGGCGCTGGGTCAGGTGCTCGACGCGCCCGTGGACGTAAAAGATGCGGCGATCGACCAACTCCGGCAATCGGGCTGGGGCGGTCTCTAAGCGGTTCCCTGTTGCGAAGCCTGTTCCAGGATGAAGCGAGTCGCGCCTGCGAGGCCCGCTCCGGGAACAAGCCTGAGCTACAGGCGACCGTGTAGAGCACCCTTGAGTTGGCCATCGTGTTGCTGTCGTGAGAAGATTGACGGCGAGCAGGATTAGTCTCTAGGGCCGATATTGGCAAAATGATGCGGAATTATTCCGCCGCCGGTTCGTTTCTGCCGGCGATGATCAGGATTCCGATGCCGATCAGGACGATCGGGATGGTCAGCAGCATGCCCATGGTGAATCCGCCCCAAAGAAATCCGACCTGCTCGTCCGGCTCGCGAAAGAACTCGCAGACAATCCGGGCGAGGCCGTAACCGACTGCAAAGGCCCCGGTGATCGTGCCACGCCGCTTGAGCGCCCCGGCGCGAATCAGAACGGCGAGGACGACAAACAGCACCAGCCCTTCCAACAAAGCCTCGTAAAGCTGGCTCGGATGACGCGGCGAAGGATCCGCGTCCGGAAAGACCATGGCCCACGGCACGTCGGTCGTGCGGCCCCATAGCTCGCCATTGATGAAATTGGCGAGCCGGCCGAAGAAGAGACCGATCGGCGTGCCGGCAGAAGCGATGTCGGTGAGTGAAAGGAAGGGGATGTTGCGCCAGCGCGCGAACAGCACCTCAGCCAACAGGATGGCTAGCAGCGCGCCATGGAAGGACATGCCGCCGGTCCATGGCTGAAAAATTTCGGCGGGGTTGGCGGCGAAATATTCGGGGTCGTAGAAGAGGACATAGCCAAGCCGGCCGCCCAGGATCACGGCTGGCACGCACCAAAGCACGAAGTCGTCGCAGTCATTGGCGGTCAACGCCGGCGGCGCGCCCCACAGCTTCTCCGAGCGCACCAGCATGCGCGCATAGATCCAGGCGGCGAAGAAACCGAGGATATAAGCGAGCGCATACCAACGGATCGCGAAGGGGCCGACATCGACAAGCACCGGATCGAAAGCGGGAAAGGGTAGGACGTAAAGCGGCACGGGCTATTCCTGCGCTGGCGGACAAGCATTATGCTCGAACCCGAGGCGCGGCCAAGGGTCCGCCGAGACGGAATTATCGGCGGGCCCACGAATGCAGAGCGCCAGATGATGAAGCTGTTTGCCGGGTTGTTATCAGTTCTGATCCTGAGCGCGTCGGTTTCCAAGGCTCAGGAGAGCAAGCGCTCCGGGCATTTCACTCACGCGTTATCCGTTGTTCAAAATTCAAATTGGAGCGGCACGTTCCACTCGGTGGGGCCTGGGCCGACGACCTGCTCCGGCTCGCTCACCGTCCGATTCTTTCCCTTGAAGACGGAGCCGTTTTCTGGCGGCGTCCAGACCGTCTCGTATCGTCACGAAACCCAGTTCTCCGCCGCCAATCCTTTCTTCCCCTTCTGCCAGACCATCGGCAAGTCGATGAGCGTCGTCGACTTGGGAAGTTGCGACAAGAGCGGCCTGAAAAGGTCTACGGTTGAGAAAGGCCGCAAGGTGATGGTGCCGGTGAGAACCATAGTGCCGAAAAGCGGCGGCACCAGAGCCGTGATCAGCACGCCTTCCTGCGTCGCCGACGGGCAGGGGCGCTACGCGATTGAGCGGGCTGAGTTCGACGTGCAGCTCGAATTTACCGATGAACGCAAGCGCGACGCCATGACGGTCCGAATCAGCCTGCCGCTGATCTCCGTCACTTATAACCTCAAGCGTGTGGGCCGATGACAGCGAGCGCAGCGGGAAATGGGCTCGACATTGCAGGAAATACCCAGCCCATAGGCAGATTTCGCTGTTGCCGTTCATTCCGCGCAACAAAAGTTTGCCCGCAACCCGCGAAAGGCATAGTGTTTTTAGGGGGCAGGGGTTTCACGACAAACCGATCTGCGTCTCCTTGGGCGTTAACCGCGCGAGCAGACTATCTTGAACATTGCCGTCGGCAGGTTGAGCGGTGAACTTAGGCGTGATTCGACGCCGTTCTATCCCTTGAGTATCGAAGCCCCGTCCGAACCATTCAGGGCGATACCCTTCCTGGTCAAATTCATCAGCAATCCGCTGCTGGTGCTTCCGGAGGCGGTCTACCGGGAAAAGATCGTTCGATACGACCGCCGCATCGGCCGCGTCGTCTGGGTCAACGATCCGGCACTGATCAAGGAGGTGCTGCTCGACCGCAGCGCGCTGTTTCCGATAACGCCGCTGCAGAAGCGCGTGCTTGGCCCCCTGGGAGGCAAAGGCGTGCTGACATCGGAAGGAGCCGAGTGGCGATGGCAACGGCAACTCGCCGCCCCGCTATTTCGTCATACCGAATTGCTGCGCTATGTACCGGCGATGACCGGCGCGGCGCAGAGCATGCTGGCGACCTGGTCGCGCGATGCCTCGGGCAGATGCCGGGCGATCGACAAGGATATGACCAGCCTGACCTTCCGCGTGATTTCGCAGACGATGCTGCCCGGCGGAGACGACCATATCGGCGCCGCCATCGAGCGCGCGAGCGGAGACTATTTCGGCTCCATCTCCTGGGCCTTCGTCTACCGTTTCTTCGGCTTGCCGCGGTGGGCGCCGCATCCCGGACAGCGGCGCATGCTGCGGGCGGAAAACTTCCTTCGCACGAGCGTGGCCGACCTGATTGCCGCCCGTCAAAGCGAATCGGACGGCCGAAACGATTTGTTCGCCCGGCTCAGCCAGGCCAGGCATCCCGAAACAGGTGAGTCGATCGGTCCCGAGCTGCTGCGGGATTCGTTGCTGACATTCATGATGGTGGGGCACGAAACCACGGCCAAGGCTCTGACCTGGATGCTGTATCTGCTGTCGCAAAGCGAGGAGTGGACGCAAAGGCTGCGGGACGAAATTGCGACGGTGGCAGGGAACGAGCCGATCGGTCCTGCGCATATCGACCGGCTGCAACTGACCCAGCAGGTGGTGAAAGAAGCGCTGCGCCTTTATCCTCCCGTTCCCTCGATCACTCGTCATGCGGCGAGCAATGTCGAACTCGGCGGGCTGCAAATCGCGGCAGGCACTCTCATCAACATTCCCATTTTTGCGTTGCACCGCCATCGCAACATTTGGCGCGAGCCGGATTGCTTCGACCCCGCCCGTTTCGCGCCCGAAGCCGAGGCGAAAATCGGCCGCACCCAGTTCATGCCGTTCGGAGCGGGACCGCGCACCTGCATCGGGGCGGCTTTTGCCCTGATCGAAGCCACCGCCGTGTTGGCCACGCTGATCCGAGGCGCTCGTTTCCGCCTCAAGCCCGGTCATCGGCCGGTTCCGGTATCGCGCGTGTCGCTTTCGCCCAAGGGCGGCATGCCGATGCGGGTGGAGATACGCGAACCCGCGTGAGCGCGTTTAGTCGAGCAGCCAGCGCAGCGACCGCCGCGCTCAACCAATATCCGGCGCGTCTTCGTCGACGACTGGTCCGGGCCGCGGCCCATTCTATGGGTCGGCAGCAACCACGGCGCGTCGATCGTCCGGGTGGAACCGCTCGACTAACGGATCGGCCTCAGAGAGACCATCTTGCGGCGCGGCCTCAGCGCGCCTGCAACGCCTGCGGCAGCCGCGCCATATCGTCGATCTCCTCCATCCCCAGGACGATGCCGATCACCTCGTCCTGCTGGCTCGGTTGCATCGTGAATCGCGTGAGCTTGCGGAATTTTTCCACGATCTCGTCCGAAGATGCGAAGGATTGCTCGCTGCCGCGCGGTGCCTCGCGAGTCTCTTCCTCGTGCGACCCGTCCTTGAAATGGATTTCGACCCGCACCTTGTGCCGGAATTTTGAGCCGAGCGCCGTGATCGCCGGGTCGTGCACGACTTCGACCTTGCGCGAGAGCGCGATACGGCCCTCATCGTGGACGGCCTCAGGCTTGAACTCGTCGACGAATACGTCGCCACAAAGAAGCAGCGTGGCAACGCAGAAGGGCAGGTTGAGTTGGGCGGAGGTTAAACCCTCGGGCCGGTAAGCCCAGCCGACATGGTCGACCGTTACTTGCGACCCGTGAACCACGATCTTGCTGAGCTCGTCGAGAGTGAAAGGCCGGCGCGCCTGGATCGCGCGGATGGCGTCGAGACTTGTGTGATTGCTGCCGACGCAGGAATAGAATTTCAAGGCGATCCGCATCGTCTCGAAGCGTTCGCCAAGACCGGCGCTCAGTTCTGCCATGTCGAAACGGTCAGTGGAGCGCGAGAAGGTTGTGCAGAAACCGCCATAGGGCGCCTCGAAGACGTCAATGATGCCGGTAAATCCCTTCTGCGCGAGCAGCGCGCCGTAGAGCCCGCTCTGCGAAGAACGTCCGGCATGCATACGCTTCACCATCGAGCCGAACTGAGCCGCCATGAGTCCTGCAGCCTGCGTCCCTGCTATGCCGAGGGCGTGAACAGTGCGCTCCGGATCGAGCTTCAGCCCGCGTGCGGCACCCGCCGCAGCCGAGAACACGCCGAGGGTGGCGCCGGAATGCCATCCCTGGCCGATATGCTCCTGTCCCATGCAGATGCCCACTCGCGGCCCGATCTCGTAACCCGCGACAGTGGCGGCAAGAAATTCACGTCCGGAGAGCCGCGCATGGTTCTCCGCCACCGCGATCAGCGCCGGAAGCGTCACCGCGCCGACATGCAGCACGCCGTGACGGTGCACGTCGTCCAGTTCGAAACCTTGCACGGCAGTCCCGTTCACCAGGGCGGCGTGCGGCGACGACAGCTTTGCCTTGGTGCCCCACAGCGAAGTGGTTCGGGTCTGATCGATTTCCGACAGCGTTCCCCGAAGGATTTCGCACCAGGGCGTATGCGCGCCATAGATGGCGCAGCCGAGCGAATCGAGAATGAGCAGCTTTATCCGCTCGCGGACTTCCAACGGGACGGCATCGTAGGTGAGACCGGAGACGAATTCGGCGATCCGACGCGTGTGGACGTTATCGACTTTGGCGTGGTCGCTCATCGTGTCTCCTGCGGATCGCTAAGCACGGGCCCACTTAGATGGCTTGAACCGGGTTGTCTACAGTGACAATCTGGCTCGAGGGATCAAAATGTCTTTTCCGCCAAGCCCTTCGGAACCGGCCGCCATGTTGCTGCGTGCGATCGCTGCCGCGCTTCTTGATAGCGCTCCCCGAGGCACCCCCTGCGCAGGCCGCAAGCTGGGGCGGGTGGCGCAATGACCGACCGACGCGCGTTCCGCCGGATGGTGGAGGCCCCGGAAATTCTCGTCCTACCAGGCGTGTTCAATGGCTTCAGCGCGCGGCTCGTTGAGCGCGCTGGCTATAAGGCGGCGGCGATCAGCGGCGCTGGCCTCTCGGAGAACCTGCTCGGCTGGGCGGATCGCGGTATCCTTACTTTCGACGAAAATCTTCGTGCCTGCAGCGCGCTCGCCGACTGCTCGGGCATCCCATTGCTGGCGGATGCAGACACAGGTTACGGCAATGCGCTTAACGTCCATTTCGTGACTCGCGCTTTCGAAAAGGCAGGGCTCGCGGCGATCTCGATTGAGGACCAGGTCTGGCCGAAGCGCTGCGGTCACTTGGAAGGCAAGCGCGTCATTCCGGCGCAGGAGATGGCGGACAAGGTGAAGGCCGCCGTCGACGCCAGGCGCGATCCCGATTTCATGATCCGGGCGCGCACCGACGCCGCCGCCACCGACGGTATTCCGGAGGTCATCGACCGGCTCAATATCTATGCCGAAGCCGGCGCGGATATACTGTTTGCCGACGCGCTCCTGTCCGCCGAGGACATCCGCACGGTGGCGCAAAATGTTAGCAAGCCGCTCGCCGTTAATATGGGCTTCGGCCTGATCGAACGGGGCACCACTCCGCTCCTGACGCCCAGGCAGTTGCAGGCTTTAGGCGCTTGCACGGTGTCCTATGCCCGCATGCTGACGAGCGCGGCCCTTCGCGGCATGATGAATGCGCTCGATGCTTTCGCCCCTACCATTAATGCCGACCAGCCAACCTTTCGTCCCGACCTCCTGGTATCGTTCAAGGAATTGAACGAACTCATGGGATCGAAGATTCTCGACGCTATTGAGGATAAGTTCGTCAGCAAACCATAACCGGCCTGGTGCCGGACGAGAGGGAGGAACTCATGAGGATAATGTCCCTGACCCTAGCAATGAGAACCGCTGTAGTCGGATGCGTGGTCGCAGCGCTCGCGACCGCGAGCGTTCCGGCACGCGCGGCCGATATCGAAATCATGGCTCCTGCGGCACCGGGCGGGGGATACGACCGCACCGCTCGGGCCTTCGAGCAAGCCCTGGAACAGGAGAAGCTCGGCTCGGCGACAATCGTCAACGTCGGCGGCGCGGGCGGAGCCATCGGCCTCGCGCAGTTCATCCGCAATCGCTCCGGTAGCGACAGCGCGATGATTGTCGGAGGTTTTGGGATGGTCGCCTCGTTCGCCACCAATAAGTCGAAGGTAACCCTCGCCGACGTGACACCTGTGGCCCGGCTGATCAGCGAATATTCGGTGGTCGTCGTGCCGAAAGATTCGCCGGTGAAGTCCTTGGCCGATCTGACCGCCAAGCTGAAGCAGAACCCGGGCGCTGTGTCCTGGGCTGGCGGTTCCGCCGGTGGCACTGACCACATCCTCGCCGGCTCGATCGCGAAGGCAGTGGGAGTCGATCCGAAGCAGGTGAACTATGTCGCTTTCTCTGGCGGAGGTGACGCGCTCGCCGCAATTATTGGCGGACAGGTCACGGCCGGTCTCGGCGGCTTCAGCGAACTCGCAGATCAGATCAAAGCGGGTACCGTCCGCGCGCTGGCGATCTCGGCCGCGGCGCGCGTCCCGGGTGTCGATATCCCCACGCTGAAAGAGCAGGGCGTCGACGCCACCTTGTCAAACTGGCGTGGCATCGCCGCGCCTCCCGGCCTCACCCCGGCGCAGCGGCAGGCCTATCTCGACCTCACCGACAAAGTGGTCAAATCAAAAACCTGGAAGGATTTGCTGAAGACCAACGGCTGGAACGACGAATATCTCGCCGGAGACGCCTTCAAGACCTACATCGAGACGGAGACGAAACGCGTAACCGAGATCCTTACCCAACTGGGACTGGTGAAGTGACGGGCGCCGGGTAACGCGGCGTGGCGGACTTCACTCGAGACATGGATGGGCGTGCCTCCGGGACCCGATCGGCAAGCGCGTTCCTGGTCGCGCTAGCCGTGGTCGGGCTCGGCCTATTCGTGCTCCATCAGGGTTATTCCATCGGCGTCGAGCAATCGGCCTACGCGAGAGTCGGACCGCAGGTCTTTCCTTATGTCATCGGCGCGGGATTGATCGCTATTGGAGCTCTTCTCGCGCGCAGCGCCCTGAACCGCTCCTGGTCCGTCAACTGGGTCGAGACAAGTGAGACTGGCCCCGACCGGCGAGAGTTTTGGCGGCACATGTCCAGTGTTGGACTCGTCGGACTCGGCCTGGTGATCAATGCGGCCTTTATTGCACCACTCGGCTTTGTGATCGCTTCTACGCTCATGTTCGCACTCACGACCCGGGCTTTCGGCAGCCGGCGTCTATTCTTCGACCTCGCTGTCGGAGCTGTTTTCTCTGCCATTATCTTCATCACCTTCACCTACGCGCTCGGCCTGTCCCTGCCGGGCGGAACGCTCTGGGGTGCGCGTTGATGGACGTGATCGACGGCCTCTTGCATGGTTTTTCGGTTGCGCTCACCCCGATCAATCTGTTGTGGGCGCTCATCGGCGTCACCCTCGGAACGGCGGTCGGCGTGTTGCCCGGGATCGGGCCCGCGCTGACAGTTGCGATGCTGCTGCCGATCAC
>JAXDOO010000484.1:0-3231 GCA_034668865.1 Alphaproteobacteria bacterium | reverse complement strand
CGCCGGCAGGCCGAGGTCGGCATCGACATCGTGGACGACGGTGAGCAGTCAAAGCCGGGATTTGTCGCCTATGTGCTCGACCGGGTCGGCGGATTCTCACCGCGCGACGATATGCCGGACGGCTTTTTGAGAACGCGCGAGAACCAGGCGTTTCCTGAATTCTATCACAGCGGGCATTCCGGTGCCGCGCTCCCCCGGGTCGCGACGACGACTGCGATCAAATACACCGGGCACAAGCAGCTGCGCGATGACATCGAGAACCTGAAAGCCGCGCTGAAGAACGTCAAGGTTGCCGATGTCTTCATGCCGGCCGCTTCACCGGCAAGCATCGAAGCTTGGCAGGTCAATCGCTACTACAAGACCGACGAGGAATGCCTCTACGCCATCGCCGAGGCGATGCGCGAGGAATACGAGGCGATCGTGGCGGCCGGATTCATGCTGCAGATCGACGATCCGCGCCTCGTGATGCATTACATGCTGCATCCGGAGATGAGCATCGAAGATGCCCGCCGCTGGATCGGCTCCCGCATCGAGGCGCTCAACCATGCCTTGCGGAACATTCCGCCGGAACGCATCCGTCACCATACCTGCTACGGCATCAATATGGGGCCGCGCACCAACGACCTCGAATTCAGGCACGTCGTCGATCTGGTGCTGACGATCCGCGCCAATTTTTATTCCTTCGAGGCGGCGAATCCGCGCCACGAGCATGAGTGGCGGGTGTGGGAAAATGTGAAGCTTCCCGCCGGCAAGGCGATCTTGCCCGGCGTGATCACACAAAGCTCTGTGCTCGTCGAGCATCCCGAGCTTGTCGCCGAGCGCATCGGGCGCTTCGCATCGAAGGTCGGACGCGAGAATGTCATCGCCAGCGCCGACTGCGGTTTCGCCTCGACGCCGCGGGCAGTCCCCGAGGTGCATCCCACCATCGTGTGGGAAAAATTCCGGAGCTTGGTCGAAGGCGCACGGATCGCGACCCGGGCGCTCTGGAGCCGTTGAGCTGGGGCGTTGAGGCTGGCGGTTAGCGGCTCGACAACGACTTTGCGGTAATGATACAAAAGATTTGGATTTGATCGGCTTATAGCATTGATATTGTTGGATAAATCAGAATGACCGTCCGCCTGCATCGCGGCGACCTACCCAATCTGACCGGCTATTCCGGATCGGTGGCGATCGACACCGAGACCATGGGGCTTGATCCCAATCGCGACCGACTATGCGTGGTGCAGCTCTCGCCGGGCGACGGCTCGGCCGATGTGGTGCAGATCGCCGCCGGCCAGAAAGACGCGCCGAACCTGAAACGGCTTTTGGCCGATCCGGCAGTTCTGAAAATCTTCCACTTCGCCCGCTTCGATCTCGGCAGCCTGTTCAAGGCTTTCGGCGTGATGCCCACGCCGGTTTATTGCACCAAGATCGCCTCGCGGCTGGCGCGCACCTATACCGACAAGCATGGGCTGAAAGATCTGGTGCGCGAGCTCACCGGCACCGATCTCTCGAAGCAGCAGCAGCTTTCCGACTGGGGCACCGAGCAGCTAACCGATGCGCAGATCGCCTACGCCGCTTCCGACGTGTTGCATCTGCATGCGCTGAAGGAAAAGCTCGACGTCATGCTGGCGCGGGAAGGGCGAACGGAATTGGCCGCGGCCTGTTTCCGCTTCCTGCCTGAGCGGGTGCGGCTCGACCTCGCCGGCTGGGGGGCCGAGGACATCTTCGCCCATTCCTGAGCGGATTCTGCTACCGTCTCCGGGGGGCCATATTCCGCCGGTAATTGTCCTCCCGGGCTCGAACTGAAGACGCATTCCGAATGGACGGGCCGGGAGATAGACCTATTGGTTTACGACGCATGAGCGCCGCCTACGGGACTGAACCAGGGAAAACCCGCGCCTTTCAGGCGAGCCACCGCAGCGATCACGCGCTGCGCTTCCGCGCCGCCGCGCGCCATAGCCGCCGTGTGCGCCTGTTGCGCATCGGCCTGCCGGTCGCGACCGTTCTCTGCTGTGTCGTGCTCGCGTTGGTGAGCTGGTTCAATCCGCTGCGCATGCTCACAAGGCTACCGATCAGCATCGGCGACGTCGTCGTTTCCGGAACCAAGATCAAGATGGAAAATCCCAAGCTCTCAGGCTTCACGCGTGACTCGCGCCGCTATGACGTTGCGGCGGGCGCCGCGGCGCAGGACCTGACCCGCCCCGGCGTAATCGAATTGCAGGAGATCAGCGCGACGCTGGAGATGCAGGAAAAGACCACCCTGCGATTGGTGGCGCAAAACGGATTGTTCGATACCAAGAAAGAACAGCTCACGCTCAATCGCGACATCGTGGTGACGTCGTCGAATGGCTACGAGGGCTATCTTGAGGAAGCGGTGATCGATACCAAGAACGGCAACGTGGTGTCGGAGAAGCCGGTGCAATTGAAAATGCTTAACGGCACCGTCAAGGGTAACCGTTTCGAGCTTTTGAATTCCGGCGACGTCATCCGCTTCGACAAAGGCGTCGTGGTCAATATGAAGCTGGACAACGCGTCCAACCGCCCGGCGGCGACGCCATGATGCGCGCATCCTGTGGCGCGATGTTCTTCGCTTGCGCTGCGATCGCCTCGGCCGCGTTTGTCTGCGCGGCGCATGCGCAAACAGCACGGCCACCTGCGCAACGTGCTGCGCAAGCCAACCAGGGGCCTGCCAATGCGCTGCAAGGCTTTTCGCAGAATCGCGATCAGCCGGTGCAGATTGAAGCTGCCTCGCTCGAGGTGCGCGACAAGGACAAGGTCGCGACCTTCAGCGGCAACGTCCATGTGATCCAGGGCGACACCGATCTGCGTTCCAAGACGCTCGTCGTGTACTACGAGGAGGACAATCCGAAGGCTGGCGCCATCAAGGCGGCACAGCCGGGACCTGGCGGCAGCTCGCAGATCAAGCGGCTGGAAGCCAGCGGCAGCGTTTTGGTTACCCAGAAGGACCAGACCGCCACCGGCGACAAAGGCGTGTTCGACATGCGCACGAATACGATTACGCTGACGGGCAACGTGGTCATTAGTCAGGGGCAGAACGTCTTGCGTGGCGAGCGGCTGATCGTCGACCGGGCGACCGGGGTGTCGCGCATGGAAGGCGGCCGGGTGCAGGGCATTTTCCAGCGCGGCAAGGAAGATGGCTCGCCCGCGCTAAAACTGCCGGGGACGAATTAACACGATTTCTGTTGGTTGATTGCGCGCGGGGGACTGTCTATCAACCAACAGAAATCG
>JAXDOO010000483.1:0-3487 GCA_034668865.1 Alphaproteobacteria bacterium | reverse complement strand
CGGGTTCTGCCTCCGCGATCGGCGGGGCAGCGGGTGCCCAGGGGCGGTCGTAGCCCGGCATCCGCGTCGGTGTGATGGCGAAGCCGTCCCCTGCCCGCCGCAGGCTCACCGCACCGGTTCGCAGCCGTGACTGACGATCGCTTACGATCGATTGGCAGGACGATGGGCCATGACCGGCCGTGACCACCACTGCGGCGCGGCGGCAATCGTCCTCAAAGGCTTCCGGCGACAGCGCCAGCGCGACGAAGCGGCCATCTGCCAGGCGCGCCACGCATCCTGCAGCATCGCATTTCGTCCCTTCCGGCAGGCTGGGGTCACCCGGGGCGCGCGCGTCGCCATCCGCAGCGAGCCATTCACGCACTGCAAAACTGTCACTTCCGGTTTTGATCACCGCCAACCGGCCGTCGCTGCCGCGCGCGGCAACGACGCGGCCGTCGGAAGCGACGAATATGTCAGGCGATGGTGTCGCCAGCGCCCATACACAGGCAAGCACGACGGCGATGCCACCGCTCCAGCGCAAAGGCGTGCGCAGAAGGCAGACGAGCAGCAGGCCGACGGTGCCGAGGAGCAACGGACCGATGCCGAAGGCGCTGATGCGGCCCACCGCGCCGGGCAATCCAGCGACCCACAAGGCCACCGCGTCCATCCAGCGGATGCCCTCTCCCATCAACCGCCAGGAAAAACTGTCAAAGCCGAAAGGTAACATCAGCACAGCGACCAGGCCCATCGGCATGACCCACAAAGACACGATCGGCATGGCCAAAAGATTCGCGAGCACGCCGTAAGGCGCCGCGCGGTGGAAGTGATAGGCCGCGTAGGGCGTGGTTGCGAGCCCGGCAACCAGTGACGCCAGGATCAGAGCGACGATTTCTCGCCCGCCCCAGAGCGCGACCCGCGCATGCAGCTTGTCATCCGCGTTCGGGCGGCCCCAGCCCAAGCGGCTGCCATAGACCGCGACCAGCGCCAGCGTGGCGGCAAACGACATCTGGAAACTGGGATGCACGACGGCCTCGGGCGTGATCAACAGCACCGCCAGCGCCGCCGTCGCGAGCGTGCGAAGCGTCAGCGCAGTGCGGTCGAGCAGCACCGCAAGCAACACGATGCTCAGCATGATAAAGGAGCGTTGCGTCGCTACCTCTGCGCCGGACAGCACGAGATAGAAAGAGGCCACCGCAAATGCCGCCAGCGCGGCGAATTTCTTGATCGGATAGCGGCTGGCAAAGGTCGGCAGCAGCGCAAAGCCGGCGCGGAAAACAAAGAACACAACGCCCGCTACCAACGCCATGTGATATCCGGAGATCGACAGCACATGCGCTAGGCTGGAGATATACATGGCGTCGCTCAGTTCTTTCGAAATGGCGTCGCGCTTGCCGGTGATCAGCGCCGAGGCGATGGCGCCCTCATCTCCCGGGACGACGGCGCGGATGCGCTTGTCGATGCCATCGCGCAGAGCATCGACCGCGGCGGCATAGCGCAGCCGCAATGTTTGGGCGGTCGGCGGCTCGACGGTCTTGATCTGTCCAAGCACATAGCCGGACGCGCCGATCTGCTGGAAATAGAGATCGCGGGCGAAGTCATAGCCGCCCGGCCGCAAGGGGGCGAGCGGCGGCGCCAAGCGCGCGCGCATTTCTACAAAGGCTCCTACCGGCGGCGCTGTGCCTTTGCGCAAGGCGACGCGCACGCGCTCCGGCGTCTGCGTGAGCCGCCCGCCCTCGACGCGATGCGCGCGCACCACGATGCGGTCGCTGCGTTCGCGCTCCTCGCGCACCTCGACCCAGCCGCTGATGGTGAGTGTTGCAGGCGCCGCCAGTACCGGATGCGCGATCCTCGCGCTCCGTAGCGTCGCCACGGCAAAGCCGGCGGCGATGGCGGTGAAAGCAAGCGCGAGCGGAAAGGCGACCGGCCGTCGGCGCAGCAGTATGGCGCAAACGACACAGGTCAACGCGAGTGCCGCCGCGGCCCAGGCCGAGGGCTCCCGCTCGGCGGCGAAATAAAGCGCGATGCCCGAGCCGAAAGCCACCGGCAGCCACGGTACGAGCCGGCCGGGCGCAACATCGGCGAGCGCCCATTCTTTGAATATGGTCGGGATAGACTGGGTGAGGCGTGTCCGGGAGGCGGGCCATCGCCAAGCGTCCGCGCGTTGCCCGCCTAGCGGCCACAGCGTAGTCCGCCCACGCCCCGTACCCTGACCCAACATCACATAACGCCCCTCTGGGGCATGCTACATGAAGCTTTAATGGGAGCTAGGGGTCGATCAGCCTTTGCCCGAGCGGACACCGGCAGTAGCGAACTGCTTGGCTGGCGAATGAACCTAAACTAATCCGCCCGCCGGGACTCCGTGATCAGATCAAGCGGCTCCTCATCAAGATCTGGCAACTCCTGATCCGGCGACGGTGGCCGGGCCGTCCGTCCTCGTATTCGATCGCAGCGCCGGTCCAGTGATATTGCTCCTTGGTGACGCTATGGCGCCGGGGCCAAGCCACGTTGGTGGTCTGGATGCGATTTCCGGCCCGGGATCGACGCCGTTTAATCAGCCGATAGTGAGCACGCGAACCGGAAGGGAGGAAATCGCCGGGGATGGTCCGCCCGTGAGATTGCAGACTTTCAGTGTTACTTGGTTGGCGAGGTGAACCCGCACTCCGGAGAAGAGCATTCCCTCAGGCGCGGCCGCCATCAGTGAAAGGACCACAGCCTCCCCTCGGTCCGCCCCCGGGGCGGCTAAGGTAAAGTCCTTGCAACGTCCGTTCGCCACTGCGCCGGCGGGGAAGCTTATCAATGCCCCATTTACATCTGCGCCCTTCAGGTCGGCAGCTGTGAGCGCATTGTTCGCCACATTTTCCGTCCGTACCGAGTTCGGTGCCAACTTTGCGAAAGTGACAGCTCGATCGGCGAGGTCCGGCGTTTTGACTTCGCCGTCGACAATGTCGGTACTGAAAACGGTGTCCGCCGCTTTGACCGCAGGGCCAAGCGCGACCAAAAGAGCGATGCACGCAACAATAAGTGCCGGCGAGGGTGTTTTGAGCTTGCCTGTCACGTGAGCCTCCTTGGCGAATGAACGCTGCCAAAGAAGCATTTAGCCGTCCGCTATACAAGCTAGGCTGACGCCGCCCGGTGCGCGGCTTGCGGTGATGGTGGCCGCCACATTGAGCGCAATCATCCCCTGCCACATGCTCACCAAAAGAAGAGCCGTAAGGGATCGTCCTGTGTATTAGCCACGTCGCTGGTAGCGGACGCCACCGGAGCCTTTACGATACCCGCCAACTGAGTCGGCGCAACCGATTCGATCTCGAACAGACGTCAGGGGGTCACGTGGCATCTATTTTGATTATCGAAGGCGACGAGCATGTGCGCGTGTCGGCTGCCTCCTTTCTGGCCGACGAAGGGCACCAGACTTTAACTGCCAGTACCGCTGAACAGGCGTTGGCCCTGTTGGAGGGCGGCGCTGAGGTAGACCTTGTCCTCGTGGACATCGCGCTGAATGGTGAGA
>JAXDOO010000482.1:0-2761 GCA_034668865.1 Alphaproteobacteria bacterium | reverse complement strand
TCGACGATTAACTAGGGACGAATATAGGCGTCTGGCCAGCGCGCTGCGAGGCCGCCCTTTCTTTCGTCATGCGCGGGCTTGACCCGCGCATCCCGCTTAGGAAGGCCCTGCGTCCCAGATCAAGATTGCCGGATCGAGCCCGGCAATGACGAAAGAAAAGTCGAAACGCATGCCAACACTCTTTGTCACCCATCCCGCGTGCCTCGACCACCTGACCCCGCTTGGCCATCCCGAGCGCCCGGATCGGCTGCGCGCGATCAACGACGTATTGAGCGGGGCGGAATTTTCCGCGCTCAGGCGCGCCGAAGCGCCGGCGGCGCCGTTTGAGACGATCGCGCTCTGCCACCCGATGGATTACATCCAGCAGATCCGCGATGCGACGCCGCGACAGGGCATGGCGCGCATCGACGCCGATACAAATCTATCTCCCGGCAGCTTCGAGGCGGCGCTGCGCGCCAGCGGCGGCGCACTCCATGCGGTGGATGAAGTGGTAACGCGGCAGGCCGATAATGCTTTCGTTGCGGTGCGGCCACCCGGCCATCATGCCGAAACCGCGCTTGCCATGGGTTTCTGCCTGTTCAACAGCGCCGCCATCGCCGCGCGCTATGCGCAGAAGCATCACGGCCTGGCCCGCGCCGCAGTGGTGGATTTCGACGTGCATCACGGCAATGGATCGCAGGATATCTTCTGGTCGGATGCGAGCGTGATGTATTGCTCCACCCACGAGATGCCGCTTTATCCGGGCACCGGCGCGCGCGAGGAGCGCGGCGAACACGACAATGTCGTCAACGCGCCGCTGCGCAGCGGCAATGGTGGACCACATTTCCGCGAGGCTTTTGAGAGCGTGATCCTGCCTCGACTGCGCGCCTTTGCGCCGGAGATTATCGTGATTTCCGCCGGCTTCGACGCGCATATGCGCGACCCGCTGGCGAGCCTGAACCTGCTGGAGCCGGATTTCGCCTGGGTGACGCAGAAGATCATGGAGGTGGCGGACGCCTCCGCACAGGGCCGAATCGTCTCGGTGCTGGAAGGTGGCTATGACCTGGAAGGGCTGTCACACTCCGCGGCCGCGCATGTCACCGCCTTGATGGGCGGCTAGAGAACTGGCACGGTCCTGACCATGGCTGAGGAAAAAAACAGCGACGTCGCGAAACTGCCGTTCGAGCGGGCGATCGAGGAATTGGAATCGATCGTCAAGCGGCTGGAGGAAGGCAAGGTGCCGCTGGAGGAATCGGTGGCGATCTACGAGCGCGGCGAGGTCCTCAAGCGCCGCTGCGAGGAACTGCTGGCCCAGGCCGAGGCAAGGGTCAATAAACTCGTGCTGGATGCCTCCGGCAAACCCACGGGCACCGAGCCGCTCGACGTCAAATAAAACACAAAAGCTCGGCTTTTTTTGCTTCGTTGCGCCCTCGTCCCAATCAGTGTAAGCCTCGGGAAATGGGCTAGATTTCGGCCGTGGGTTGGCCGTGCAGGCGTAAGGAAAACCCCGTGGCGGAAACACCGCTTCTCGATCAGGTTCAGATACCGGAAGATCTGCGCAAGCTCGAGATCGAGCAACTGCCGCAGCTTGCCGCCGAATTGCGCCAGGAAACGATCGACGCAGTCGCCGTTACCGGCGGACACCTCGGCGCCGGCCTTGGGGTGATCGAGCTCACCGTCGCGCTGCATTATGTCTTCGACACTCCCCGCGACCGCCTGATCTGGGACGTCGGGCATCAATCTTATCCGCACAAGATCCTGACCGGACGGCGCGACCGTATCCGGACCCTGCGGCAGGCGGGCGGGCTTTCCGGCTTCACCAAGCGCAGTGAGAGCGAATACGACCCTTTCGGCGCGGCGCATTCCTCTACCTCCATTTCCGCCGCGCTCGGCATGGCTGTGGCGCGCGATCTTCAAGACAAGCCGCATAACGTCGTGGCGGTGATCGGCGACGGCGCGATGTCGGCCGGCATGGCCTATGAGGCGATGAACAACGCCGGCGCGATGAATTCGCGGCTGATCGTCATCCTCAACGACAACGATATGTCGATCGCCCCGCCGGTGGGGGCGATGTCGGCCTATCTGGCGCGGCTGATTTCCGGCAAGGCCTATCGTTCGCTGCGCGAGATCGGCAAACATCTGCTGCATAAGCTGCCGAAATTCTTCGAGGACAGCGCGGCCAAGGCGGAGGAATTCGCCCGCGGCTTTTGGACCGGCGGCACGCTGTTCGAGGAGATGGGATTCTTCTATGTCGGCCCGATCGACGGCCACAATCTCGATCATCTCCTGCCCATCTTGAAGAACGTGCGCGACAGCGAGACCGGGCCGATCCTGGTCCATGTCGTCACCCAAAAGGGCAAGGGTTATCCGCCGGCCGAAACTTCCGCCGACAAATATCACGGCGTGGTCAAATTCGACGTGGCGACGGGCGCACAGAACAAGTCGAAATCGCACGCGCCGGTCTACACCAAAGTTTTCGCCGAGAGCCTGGTCAAGGAAGCGCGCAAGGACAACAAGATCGTCGCGGTCACCGGCGCGATGCCGTCCGGCACCGGGCTCGACCTGTTCGCGCAGGAATTTCCCGACCGCATGTTCGACGTCGGCATCGCCGAGCAGCACGCGGTGACTTTCGCCGCCGGCCTCGCGACCGAAGGCTTCAAGCCGTTCGCCACGATCTATTCGACCTTCCTGCAGCGCGCTTATGACCAGGTGGTGCACGACGTGGCGATCCAATCGCTGCCGGTGCGTTTCGCCATCGACCGCGCGGGGCTGGTCGGCGCCG
>JAXDOO010000481.1:0-13517 GCA_034668865.1 Alphaproteobacteria bacterium | reverse complement strand
TGTCATGCACCTTGCAGCCCGCCGCCATCAGGCCGGACACCAGCGCCATCTTCACCGACGCGGAGTAGCCGCGGAAATCGTGCGCGGTGACGATCTCCCGCTTCACGCCCATTTCACCGATCAGGGTACCGAGCCCCATGCCCAGTGCTTGGATACCCATCAGGTTGATCTCGTCGCCGAGCAGCCAGCGGGCGTCGTATTCGCGGAAACCGGTGGCTTTCACCATCGGCTCCGACTCGTAGGCATAGGTATTGGGTGTGAGTTGAGCTTTCGGCTTCGGGAACATCAACATCCTCGGGCTGGAACGGGATTTTCGCGGGCAGCAATGCAGCAATAACGTAAAGCCCGCAGCACGGGAAGGCTGCCGGATGGCCGCCAAAAACTTAAAAGTTATTGCTCCAGCACGAGTTTGCCGTTGTTGTATTCAAAACGATGGAGCCTGGAGAGGAAAGAAAGGCCGAGCAGGCTTTCGCTGAGCGCCTCGTCGGGCACGACCAAAGCGGCAACATCGCGCACGGTGACGTCGTCGATCTCGACGCGGTTGAGCTGGGTGCGAGCCGCCCGCACCGTGCCGTTGGCAGTTTTCACCTCGGCGGTGAACTCGCGCGAGGTCGGACGGATGCCGACCAGGGCCGCGTCACGCGCGGTGAGCGCGATAACGGAGGCGCCGGTGTCCACCATAAATGCTATGCGCTTGCCGTCGACACGGCCATCGACCTGGAAATGGCCCCGGCTGTCCCGCGGAATCACCACGGTGCGGCCAGGGTTGCGCGACTGAGGCGACTGGGGCATGGCCGGCATGGCGGCTTTCGGTGCGGGAGGGACATCCAGCGCCCGCTCCGCATAGCCAGCGAAGATGGTGCCGAGCACCAAGAAAAGTCCGGCGATGACCAGGAGCTGCCGCATGATTCTGCCGAATTGACAATTTCGGGCGAATTACACCAGCCGGTTCCCAATACCGTCCTAACGCGACCGTTTAGATAGGCCGCTTTTCCGGACGGATAGTGAGCGATGAATTAATCGGAATAGTCGCATTCAGCACGCCGGGGTGGGCCTGCAGGCCCGCGCGGCCGCACAGATCGCCTAAGTCCCACGCGGCTTGGCGCGCCGCGTCGGTGCGGCCCGCGCTGGATCGTCCGGCCAGGGATGCCGGGGATAGCGCCCGCGCATCTCGGCTTTCACCGCGGCATAGCTGCCGCGCCAAAAACTCGGCAGATCGCGCGTCACCTGCACCGGCCGATGCGCTGGTGAGAGCAGCTCGATCATCAGCGGGGTCTTGCCCTCGGCGATGGCGGGATGGCGGTCCAGACCGAACAGTTCCTGCACGCGGATCGAAAGCTTCGGTCCCTCCTCCGTGTATTCAATCGGAACAACCGAGCCGGTGGGGGCGGTGAAATGCGTCGGCGCTTCTTGCTCCAGCCGCCGAGTTAAAGGGTACGGCAGCAGGGTCTGCAACGCGACGGCGAATTCGTCGGCGGAAAACTGCGTAAGTGCCGTTTTCCCTTCGAGAAATGGCACGAGCCAATTTACGTCTTTGGAGAGCGCGGCATCGGAGAGGTCCGGCCATTCCTCGCCTTCCGCCCGGCGCAGAAACAGCACGCGGTCGCGCCATTGCACCAAAGCTTTGGTCCAGGGCAGACGATCGAGGCCGAGCTGCCGCAGCCCTTCGGCCAGAATCGCCGACGCTTGCTCGTTCGCCGGCACCGGCACCATCTGTTCGTTCAACACCACCGCACCCAGCCGGCGGCTCCTGCGCGCGCGCAGCGAGGCGCTGGTCTTGTCGAAGATGATTTCCTCGCGGCTTTCGATATGCGTGGCAAAACGCGCTTCGATCTCGGCCGACGAAATCGGGGCGGCCAGAAGAATACGGCTTTGCGATGCCTTTCCCGCGAGTTCGGCAACTGTGAGAAACGGCTCGCGCGCGAGCGCACTGGCAGGGTCGATGCCTCCGCCGCGTCCATTCGCCAGCAGGAAGGAATGCGTGCCCGGACCGCGGTTTTTGGCGATGCGCTCAGGATAAGCCAGCGCGAGGATCGAGCCGATGCTTTCTTCAACTCTTTCGCTTGCGGGGGAGATCGGCGAGCGCAATTCGGCGGGAAGCAGCCCCCTCCCCATCCCTCCCCCGCGAGCGGGGGAAGGAGAACAAGTCGCCCATCTCTCCGCCATCCGCCTAGCATCCCGGGCGCGCTGCGAGCGGTCGCGCCGCAGCCCCTCAATGCGGTGGCGTAGATCGACGTCGTTGCCGCCCAACCCGCGCTCGGTCAAGACGACGGCGATTTCCGCTGCAACGTCGCCAGCGCCTTCACGGGCAGCGTCCACGATCATGCGCGCCAGCCGTGGCGGCAGCGGCAGGCCGCGCAGAAGCTTACCCTCCTCGGTGATGCGCCCCTCTGCGTCGATGGCGTCGAGCTGACGCAAGAGTGCGCGCGCCTCGTTGATCGCGGGCTGCGGCGGCGGATCGAGAAAGCCGAGCTTTTGCGGCTCAGTGACGCCCCAATGGGCCAGATCGAGCACGAAGCCGCTGAGATCGGCGGCCAGAATTTCCGGCTGGGCATAAGGCTCAAGCGAGGCGGTCTGCGGCTCGTCCCAAAGCCGATAGCAAATGCCGGGCTCGGTACGGCCCGCACGGCCCCGCCGCTGATCGGCCGCCGCACGCGACACGCGCACGGTTTCGAGCCGTGTCAGCCCGACATCCGGCTCATAGCGCGGCACGCGCGCAAGCCCGCTGTCCACCACAACGCGCACGCCTTCGATGGTGAGCGAGGTTTCCGCGATCGAGGTGGCCAGCACGATTTTTCGCCGACCGGGCGGCGCCGGCGCGATCGCCCTATCCTGCTCCTGCTGCTCAAGCGCGCCGAATAGCGTGTAGATCTCAACGGCAGGATCGCTGACGCGCTCACGCAGCAAAGTCTCCGTGCGGCGGATTTCCGCCGCGCCTGGCAGGAACACCAGCAACGAGCCCTTGTCGGCCTGCAACGCGCGCATCACCGCTGCCGCCACCGGCTTTTCGATCGGCTCGCGCGCCTCGCGCGGCAGATGCCGCGTCTCCACCGCAAAGGCGCGGCCCTGGCTTTCGATCACCGGGGCATCATGCAGGAGCTTCGCCACCCGTGCGCCGTCGATGGTGGCCGACATCACTAGCAGCTTGATGTCCTCCCGCAGACCCTCTTGCGCCTCGCGCGCCAGTGCCAAGCCGAGATCGGCATCCAGCGAGCGCTCATGGAATTCGTCGAACAGCACCGCGCTGACGCCGTTCAATCCCGGGTCATCAAGAATGAGCCGCGTGAATACGCCTTCAGTGACGACCTCGATGCGCGTCTTGCGCGATACTTTCGAGCCGAAACGCACGCGCAGGCCGACGGTATCGCCTACTTGCTCACCCAGCGTCGCCGCCATGCGCGCCGCCGCGGCCCGCGCGGCAAGTCGCCGCGGCTCCAGCAGCAGGATCCTGCCTTTCGCCCAGGTCTCCTCCAGCAGCACCAGCGGCACGCGCGTGGTCTTACCGGCGCCCGGCGGCGCGACCAGCACGGCGGCATTCTTGGCGCGCAGGGCCGCGGTCAATTCCGGCAGCGCGGCATCGATCGGCAGCGGCGTCTCGAACCTATCAACTGTCATCCCGGCTCTCGCGCTTTGCGCTCGGCCGGGATGACAAAAAGACCGTTCATCAGCAGCGTCATGGTTAACAATCTCCTACCTGCACTTTGGCACGCCCTTTGCCCCGGTAAAGGCGAATGCAATCTGTTCGTCCGATTATGGGACGCAATCGCCGCAGCGGAACAACATGACACCGAACGCCGACATCGCGACCCATCGGGTTGCCTGGGTCGACTACGCCAAGGGCATCTGCATCATCATGGTGGTGATGATGCATTCCACGCTCGGCGTCGGCGCCGCCGCCGACGGCGAAGGCTTCTTGCACGCGGTCGTCGCCTTCGCAAAGCCGTTCCGCATGCCTGATTTCTTCCTGATCTCCGGTCTATTCCTGTCCCGCGTCATCGACCGCGACTGGAAGACCTATCTCGACCGCAAGGTCGTCCACTTTGCGTATTTCTACGCACTGTGGATGACCATCCAATTCGCCTTCAAAGCGCCCGGCTTCGCTGCCGAGCAAGGCGCGGCAGCGACGCTGGAGTTTTATGCGATGTCGTTCATCGAGCCCTTCGGCACGCTGTGGTTCATTTATCTGCTTCCGATCTTTTTCATCATCTCCAAGCTCACGCGTGGGGTGCCCCCGCTCGTCATCTGGCTCGCCGCCGCGGGATTGGAGATGGCAAGGATCCAAACCGGCTGGATGGTGGTCGACGAATTCGCAAGCCGCTTTGTCTATTTTTATACCGGCTATTGGTTGGCTTCCTACATTTTCAACCTTGCTGGCAACGTCCAGAACAAGCCGGCCAGCGCGCTCGCCGGGCTGCTGCTCTGGGGCACCTTGAACGGCCTGCTGGTGTCCGGCGGCTATTCGGAATGGCCGCTCATTTCCCTGCTGCTTGGTCTTCTCGGCGCCGGTGCCATCGTGACTCTGGCGGCGCTGCTCGCGCAGGCGCGGATTTTCGACGCGCTGCGCTATTGCGGCGAGCATTCCATCGTCATTTATCTTGCCTTCTTCCTGTTCATGGCCGGCACCCGTGTCGTGCTGCTGAAGACCGGAATCGTCCCGAGCATCGGGCTGATGTCGGCAATCGTGACTCTCGCCGGCGTGGTCGGCCCCTTGATGCTGTTCTGGCTTGTGCGCGGGAGCCCGCTGCGCTTCCTGTTCGAGCGCCCAGAGCGCTTTTGGCTGGCGCCGAAGCCGCGCGTTATTCTTCAACCAGCTGAATAACTCGATCCTCATCCTGAGGAGATGCGCCTGCGAGGGCGGGCTCCTCAGGATGAGGCGGATAAGGGTGTGGATGATCGGTTGATTCATACGACCTGACGGCCCACATTCGGGCTATGCCGTCAGCCAAATCCGCGCCCGCGCCGAAGCCGGCGCCTGCCCCGCCCGCCGCCAGATCGGACGCGAACGCCCTCGCCACCTCCCGCGCGCTTAAGCCGGGAGACCATCTCTTCCTGGTGGACGGGTCCGGCTATATTTTCCGCGCCTATCACGCGCTGCCGCCGCTCACCCGAAAATCCGACGGACTGCAGGTCAATGCAGTGCTCGGCTTCTGCAATATGCTGTGGAAACTGCTGCAGGAGATGCCGCCCGACAATAGGCCAACCCATCTGGCCGTGGTCTTCGACAAGTCGGAAAAAACCTTCCGCAGCGCCATGTATGGCGAATACAAAGCCAACCGCTCGGCGCCACCCGACGATCTCATTCCGCAATTCCCGCTGATCCGCGAGGCGGTGCGCGCTTTCGATATTCCCTGCCTCGAGCAGGCCGGCTTCGAGGCCGACGACCTGATCGCTACTTATGCGCGGTTCGCCTGCGAAGCTAAGGCGACTACCACCATTGTATCGTCGGACAAAGACCTGATGCAGCTCGTCTGCGACACGGTGATGCTCTACGACACCATGAAGGACAAGCGCATCGGCGCTTCGGAAGTATTCGAGAAATTCGGCGTGACGCCGGACAAGGTGATCGAGGTGCAGTCGCTGATCGGCGATTCCTCGGACAACGTTCCGGGCGTGCCCGGCATCGGCGTGAAGACCGCGGCGCAACTCATCATCGAATATGGCGACCTAGAAACGCTGCTGGCGCGCGCCGGCGAGATCAAACAGGAGAAGCGCCGCCAAGCCTTGATGGAGCACGCCGAAAACGCGCGGCTTTCGAAGAAACTTGTGACGCTCGATCAGAATGTGAAGCTCGATGTGCCGGTGGCAGATCTCGCCGTGCACGAGCCGGATTACAAGAACCTGATCGCCTTTCTCAAGGCGATGGAATTCAACGCGCTGACACGCCGAGTCGCGGAGAAGGGCAACATCGAGGCGGGCGAGATCGAAGCCGATCCAAAACTCATCTCCGGCGAGATCGCCATCACCAGCCCGCCGCCTTCTTCAATTCCTCCGTCGCGCGGCAGGCCGGGAGAGCTCGATCTCGGCGACCTGTCCGCACCCAAACCCGCGCCCGAAGGCGAGGAAATCGGCCTCACGCCCGTCTCGTTGGCTGAACGCCGCATCGAAGCGCTGCGCAGCGCGAAGTTCGAGCATGCAAAATACGAGACGATTGCCACGCTCGATCGGCTCGAGCACTGGATCGCGCGCGCCTACGACACCGGTTTCCTCGCGCTGAAAACCGAAATCAGCAGTATCGATCCGATGCAGGCAAAGCTGTGCGGGATCGCGCTCGCGGTTGCGCCGAATGAGGCGGCCTATCTTCCGCTCGGCCATCGCGAAGCCGGAGACGAGAGCGGATCCAACGCCGGTTTGTTTGCGCCTAAGCTATGTGAGGGTCAGATTCCCGAGCAGGACGCGCTCGCGGCGCTGAAGCCCATCCTGGAAGACCTCAGCGTTATCAAGATCGGTCACAATGTGAAGCAGGACTGGCTGGTGCTGGCCTGCCGTGGTGTCCGCATCGGCGCTGTCGACGACACTATGCTGATGTCCTATGTGCTTGACGCCGGTAAGGGCGCGCACGACATGGACGCCCTGGTGAACCGCTATTTCGGCCGCAGCCCGTCCCGTTTCAATGACGTCAAGAACAAAGAGAGGGCGCTGCTCACGCCGGAGGCGACCCCGATCGCGCGTACCGCCAGCTATGCCGCCGAAGACGCCGACGTGACGCTGCGGCTCTGGCAGGCGCTGAAGCCGCGCATGGTGGCCGAACGCGTAGCTACGGTCTACGACACCCTCGAGCGGCCGCTGCCGCAAGTCCTCGCGCGCATGGAGGAACGCGGCATATCGATCGACCAGCCGGTGCTTGCGCGCCTCTCGCAGGAGTTCGGCAAGAAACAGGCCGCGCTCGAGCAGGAGATCAACAAGATCGCGGGAACGCAGGTCAATCCGGGAAGCCCCAAGCAACTCGGCGATATCCTGTTCGGACAGATGGGCTTGCCGGGCGGCACCAAAACCAAGACCGGACAATGGTCGACCGGCGCGCGTGCGCTCGAAGAGCTCGCCGAGATGGGCCACAAACTGCCGCAAGTCATTTTGGATTGGCGGCAGGTATCCAAGCTGCGCTCCACCTATACCGAGGCGCTGCCCACTTACGTCAATCCGCGGACCAAGCGCGTGCACACGTCCTACGCGCTGGCGGCGACCAGCACCGGCCGCTTATCGTCATCCGAGCCGAACCTGCAGAACATCCCGATCCGCACCGAGGAAGGCCGGAAGATTCGCCGCGCCTTCGTGGCGGCGCCGGGCAACAAGCTGGTCTCCGCAGATTATTCGCAGATCGAGCTGCGCCTCTTAGCCGAAGTCGCAGACGTGCCGACGCTGCGCAAGGCCTTCCAGGAAGGCATCGACATTCATGCCATGACGGCCTCGGGAATGTTCGGGGTGCCCGTGAAGGATATGCCGGGCGAAGTGCGCCGGAGAGCCAAGGCGATCAACTTTGGCATCATCTACGGCATCTCGGCCTTCGGCCTCGCCAATCAGCTCGCCATCGCCCGCGAGGAAGCCGCCGCCTATATCAAGAAATATTTCGAGCGCTTCCCCGGCATCCGCGACTATATGGACGAGAGCAAGGAATTTTGCCGCAAGTACGGCTATGTGCTCACGCTGTTCGGCCGCAAGTGCCACTATCCCGATATCAGGGCCTCGAATCCTTCGCTACGCGCCTTCAACGAGCGCGCGGCCATCAATGCGAGGCTGCAAGGCAGCGCCGCCGACATCATCCGCCGCGCCATGGCGCGGATGGAGCCGGCCCTGAGCAAGGCCGAGCTCTCGGCGCAGATGCTGTTGCAGGTGCACGACGAATTGATCTTCGAAGTGCCCGAAAGGGAAGTGGAAAAGACCCTTCCGGTGATCCGGCAGGTCATGACCGACGCGCCGCATCCCGCGGTCTCGCTGCATGTGCCGCTGCAGGTCGATGCCCGCGCCGCCGGCAACTGGGACGAAGCGCACTAGCCCTTCCCCTCTCCCAGCCGAAATCGGATTCATCCGATTTCGGCCGCTCAAGATTGCGGAACTCAGATACACCCGAGTTCGGATGGGGAGAGGAAGAAGCGCCGCATGCCGATCCCTTATTCCGGCAGCACTGCGATCGCTTCCACTTCCAGCAACACCCCCGCGCGCGCAAAGCCGACCACGCGCACGCTGGTGCTGGCCGGCGGCGCGGCCATGTTCAGGTAAAGCCCGCGCACATCGCGCAGGATCGCCTGGTGTTCGAGCTCGACCAGGTAGTTGTTCAGCTTCACCACGTGCTCAAAGCGCGCGCCCACCGCCGCCAGCGCGGCCTTCAGGTTTTCGAAGGTCTGCATCGCCTGCGCGCGAAAATCTCCCGGCACCAGCTTGCCGTCGCGCCCCACCCCGATCTGGCCGGAGATGAAAACCATCCGTCCTGGCGTCGTCACCTCCACGACCTGAGAATAGGCAGGCGGCTTGGTCAATGTTTCGGGATTGAGAAAGCGCGTTTTCGCCGACACGAGGCATTCTCCTTCAGGCGGCATTCACCACATCGAAGTGAACGCGAATAGATCCCCCATGATGGCCGCTTGTGCACAGCATTCAAGCGCGCCCCCGGCAACTTTTCTTTGCCTAATGCGTTGATGGTGGCGGAAACGGCTGCTGCGAGGGAAAAAGCGTGTCGAAACAGGGCAAAAAAGTGGGGGCTTTCGGACTCGCGATGGCGGCGGTGGCCTGCACGCTTGCGCTTCCCATGACCAGCGCCTCAGCGCAGGGCATTTTCGATTTTCTGTTCGGTGGCGGCATCCGCCGCTCGGCGGCACCTCCGCCCGCACCGTTGCCCGCGGTGCGACCCTACGCCGATCCTTCACGCTCGATCGAGGGCTACCGCAGCGAAAGCGGCCCCTCGACTGCTTATTGCGTGCGGATGTGCGACGGCCATCCTTTCCCGGTGCAAAGCGTGAGCGGCTCCGCCGCGCAGGCTTGTGCGTCCATGTGTCCGGCGGCGCAAACCCAGCTATTCACCGGGGGCAGCATCGACCATGCGGTTTCCTCCGACGGCAAACGTTATGCCGCCCTGCCTGCCGCTTTCGTCTATCGCAAGCAATTGGTCTCCGGCTGCACCTGCAACGGCAAATCGTCCGGCGGGCTGGTGCACGGGGACGCCCAATCCGATCCGAGCCTGCGGGCCGGCGACATTGTAGTCACCAACGAAGGCCTGATGAACTATCGCGGCAATAACGGCAGGGGTTCCGACTTCTCCCCAGTGCAGGATCGCAAGCTTGCGAGCACCCCGATCCGGCCCGCGCGGGTCTCGGTTTCAGCACTGGCGGCCAATGCCCGCGCCGAGGAGCTACGGCCGCGGAACGCCGAGGAACGTAGCGCCGATCGTCCACGCCGGGCTCAAGAGAGATAGGAAACGACTTCGTCAGCGATGGACAGCGACGAGGTCAGCCCCGGCGATTCAATTCCGAACAGATGTACCAGACCGGGCAGCCCATGCTGGAGCGGGCCCTCAATCATGAAATCCTGCTGCGGGACGCCGGGGCCCGAAAGCTTAGGGCGAATGCCGCAATAAGCCGGCATCAGCGCGTTGTCCGGCAAGCCGGGCCAATAGCTGCGGATGCGCGCATAAAAGGCCTCGGCGCGAGCGGGATTCACAGCATAATCCTCGCGCTCCAGCCACTCCACGTCCGGCCCAAATCGCATGCGCCCGGCAAGATCGAGCGTGATGTGAATACCGATGCCGCCGTCGACCGGCACGGGATAAATCAGCCGGGTAAAGACTGGCCGGCCGGCATAGGAGAAATAATTCCCCTTGCAGAGGACGAGCGACGGGACGCGCTCGGCGGGGTAGCCGTCGGTGCCTTTGGCCACAGCTTGTGCGCCGAGGCCTGCGGCATTCACCACAGCGTCCACAGTGATGCTGCCCGCTTCCCTGCCGCCGAAACGCACCTGCCATCGTTCGCCCGCGCGCGACACTTCCTCTACCGGCGTATTGAAGGCGATGCGGCCGCCGCGGTCTTCCAGGTCGCCGCGCAGCGCCAGCATATAGCCATGGGCATCGATGATGCCGGTCTCCGATGACACCAGTGCGCCGGTGCAGGAAAGGGCGGGCTCCAGCGCCCGCGCCTCGGCCGCGCCGATCAGCTGCAGGCCCTCGACTCCGTTGCGCAGACCCTGTGCGTGGATGCTTTCCACCTTCGCCTGTTCGGCGGCGTCGGTCGCGACAATCAGCTTTTCGCATTTACGGTGCGGCACGCCGTGCGATGCGCAATACGCGTAGAGCATCCGTCGTCCACGCACGCAGTGACGGGCGCGCAGCGAGCCGGTCGGGTAATACATTCCGGCGTGGATCACTTCGCTGTTGCGGGACGAAATGCCGGTACCGATAGCGCTGGCAGCCTCCGCCAGCAGGACTTCGTGCCCGGCCAGCGCGGCGGCGCGCGCGATAGCCAGTCCGATCACGCCCGCTCCGACGACAAAGATCTGCATCCAGCCCCACCTTATCCCGGACTTCGCCGCAAAGTGGCACGTCCATGCCTCAAGAATCGAGATGGCCGGGACAAGCCCGGCCATGACGGCAAGGTAGCGACGGAAAACTTACTCCGCGGCGATGCGCACTTCCGGCGCCGCGGCGAGCACGTCGGCATCGACGTGCTTCTCGTAAATCGAAAAGTTCTTCTGGAACATATTCACAAGCTTACGCGCAGTGACGTCGAACTCGTTCTTGTTTGCCCAGGTCTTCGACGGGTACAGGATATGCGGCTCCACGCCGGGAACCGAGGTCGGCACGGAAAAGCCGAAATACGGATCGGTGCGGAATTGCGCGTTCTTCAGGCTGCCGTCGAGCGCCGCGGTGAGCAGCGTGCGCGTCACCTTGATCGGCATGCGCCTACCGACGCCGTAGATGCCGCCGGTCCAGCCGGTATTCACCAGCCAGCAATCGACCTTGTACTTGGCGATCATGTCACGGAACAGATTGCCGTAGACCGAGGCGTGGCGCGGCAGGAAGGGCGCGGCGAAGCAGGTGGAGAATTCCGGCTCGACGCCGACCAAACCCTTTTCCGTGCCGGCAACCTTGGCGGTGTAGCCGGAGAGGAAATGATACATCGCCTGCGCCGGGGTGAGCTTGGCGATCGGTGGCATCACGCCGAAGGCATCGGCTGCGAGCAGCACCACGTTCTTCGGCTGGCTGGCGCGGCCGGTGAGCGACGCGTTGGGAATGAACTCAATCGGATAGGCGACGCGGGTGTTTTCCGTCTTCGATTCATCGTCGAAATCGCATACCCGCGTTTCCGGATCGAACACCACATTCTCCAGCACGCTGCCAAAGCGCTGGGTAGTGGCATAAATCTCGGGCTCTGCTTCGGGCGATAGCCGTATGGTCTTGGCGTAGCAGCCGCCTTCGAAATTGAATACGCCCTCCGGCCCCCAGCCATGCTCATCGTCGCCGAGCAGCATGCGGTTCGGGTCAGCCGAGAGCGTTGTCTTGCCTGTGCCTGAGAGGCCGAAGAACAGCGCCACGTCGCCGTCCTTTCCGACATTGGCGGAGCAATGCATCGGCATCACGCCCTGTGACGGCAGAAAGAAATTGAGAGTCGAGAATACCGACTTCTTCATCTCGCCGGCATAACCGCTGCCGCCGATCAGGATGATCTTGCGGGTGAAGTCGAGTGCGATGACGGTCTCGCTGCGCACACCATGCTTCTTCGGATCAGCCTTAAAGCTAGGCAAGCAAAGAATGGTGAGATCGGGAACATAGCTCTTAAGTTCGGAGCGCTCGGGGCGGCGCAGCAGCGCGCGAATGAAGATCGAGTGCCAGGCAAGCTCGGTATAAACGCGGGTCTTGATGCGGTATTTCGGATCAGCGCCGCCATAGAGATCCTGCGCGAACAGTTCCTTGTCCTTGGCGTGGGCGAGAAAATCCTTCAGCAGCACGTCGAATTGCTCGGACGTGAGCTTGCCGTTTTTTTCCCACCACACCGTATTTTTGGTGGCGCTATCGACGACGACGAATTTGTCCTTCGGGCTGCGGCCGGTATGCACGCCAGTATCGGCGCAAAGCGGACCGCCGGCGGTGATCTGCGCTTCCTTGGCGGCAATGGAAAACTCGTAGAGACGCGGCTCCGTCAGATTCCAGTGAACGGCTTTGAGTCCTTGTAGCCCGAATTTATCGGCGCCATAGGCGCCGTTCCTCACACCAGATTCCTGCACGAAAACACCTCCACAAACGCGTCCGCCCGAAGACCAAGCTTCTTATTTTTCCGATACCGCCTAGTCGGCATGACAACTATATCCGCCCAGCGGCGTCTGGGCGAGCCTATAGTGCAATAACCGATTGCCTGCCAAGGGCATTGAGAGAAACTCAGGGCTGTTTGATAAGCGTATCGGCGGTCTGTCGCTGATAACCCTAACTTGAGACTTCAGGTCCGCGCCTTTTCCGCCATATCTTTCAGGCTTTCGCGGAGCGCGCCGGGAGAAATGATGCGCTGCGAAAAAAACAGCCGCAGTGCCGTTCGGTCGAGCTGTAATTCCATCCCTTCGGGATCGCAGCCGGCGCAACGCCAGTCCCCCTCGACCGCGCCCAACAGCTTCGTCGCATAAAGCCGGCAGGTATCGGCATGCTCCTGGTTCATATGCGCGACGATATCCGGCTCCGCTTCCACCAGCGCGGCGGCATCGCTGAGATCCGTCAGCACCTCGCCGGGCTTAAGATCGACGATGCGCCCGAAGCCCGCCACCAGGTGCACGCCGGTCAGTTCGATCTTGTAAAAAGCAAAATCGCGGAAGCCAGCGAACATCTCGGCATCCGGATGACGGACCAGATAACGCCTGCGGATGGTCGGATCGTCAGTGACCACCGCCTTGCCCATTAACATCACCCGCGCGCCCTCAAGCGGGTCGCCCTGCTTGCGTTCATCCAGCATCAGCGAGACGCGGTTGTCGACGAGGATATTCTTTGTGTGCACGGCAAGCTGGGAGATCAACAAGAGCGGTGCGCCGTCGGCGGCAGTCGCGACATTGACCAGCGAACAATAAGGGCCGCCCGAGCCCGGCATCAAAGTCGCGAGCGCGCCGCTGCGTCCCTCACGCAGCAGCCGCTTTGCCGCGCGCCGCGGATCGAAATCGGACTGCTCTTTCATGGCCGACGCGCTTTATGTGGTTAACGGACGTTCATACGGTAAAAGACATTTTAGCCCTGCCGCTAGCACTTCTGTCTCTAGAGGCTTATGTTCGGAACTCATTGCCGAATCATTAGTTTGACCCAGATATGTCACATTTCAGCCTAGCTTTACGGGCTTCAACGCACGGGGTGGCTTCCGTCAACGAAAGATAGGCTCATGCCGACCATCGCTCTCGTCGACGACGACCGCAATATACTGACGTCAGTTTCGATCGCCCTGGAAGCAGAGGGCTATCGCATCATGACCTATACCGACGGGGCCTCGGCACTCGACGGTTTCAAGACATCGCCGCCTGATCTCGCAATTCTCGATATCAAGATGCCGCGCATGGATGGCATGGAG
>JAXDOO010000480.1:0-3257 GCA_034668865.1 Alphaproteobacteria bacterium | reverse complement strand
GGAATGATCTCGGTATCGAAATAACCTGCCGCGCTCGCCTGCGCCGTGCGCTGCTGCGAACGCAGCGCAAAGGCGTCCTGGTCCTTGCGGCTGACTTGGAATTCCTCGGCGACATTCTCGCCGGTATCCGGCATGGCATCGACGCCGTATTGCGCTTTCATCAGGGGATTGATGAAACGCCAGCCGATGGTGGTGTCGTGCAGTTCGGTGCTGCGCTGGAACGGCGTCTCCGCCTTGGCCATCACCAGCGGCGCGCGCGTCATTGATTCGACCCCGCCGGCCAATGCAAATTCGATCTCGCCGGAACGGATCGCGCGCGCTGCATCGCCGACTGCATTCATCCCCGAGGCGCAGAGGCGGTTGAGCGTGACACCCGGCACCTTGGCCGGCAGCCCCGCCAGCAGCAACGCCATGCGCGCGACATTGCGATTGTCTTCGCCGGCCTGGTTGGCACAGCCGAGATAGACCTCGTCCAGGGCTTCCCAATCGGCATCGGTGTTGCGCGCGACCAGAGCCTTGATCGGCACCGCGGCGAGATCGTCCGTGCGCACCTTGGCCAGCGCGCCGCCGTAGCGGCCGATCGCCGTGCGCGCCGCGTCGCAGAGGAAAACCTCACGCATCAACTCCTCCTAAGCCGCCTTGCCGTGGGCGGCGGCGGTGCGGGCCTGCAGCGCGCGCAGGGTGTCAAGTTCTTGCGGCGTCGGGGCCGGCGTCTCCGCAACGCTCGCAGCGAAACGCACCGGCCAGCCGGTGTTTTCCTGAATCTTTTCCCGCGCCACGCCGGGATGGATCGACACCACCGTCATTTCCTTGCTTGTGGGATCAGGCTCGAAGACGCAGAGATCAGTGACGAGTTTGCTCGGACCTTTGGTCTTCAGCCCGAGCCGAGAACGGTGATCGCCGCCCTCGCCATGGCCGAGCGAGGTGATGAAATCGAGCTTATCAACGAAGCTGCGCTTGCCTTGCGCCATGATGATGAAAATCTCACCGCAGGACGTGGCGATTTCCGGCGCGCCGCCGCCGCCGGGCAGCCGCACCTTCGGCTTGTCGTAAGGGCCGACCACGGTGGTGTTGAGATTGGCGAATTTGTCGATCTGCGCGCCGCCGAGAAAGCCCACGGTCATGCGTCCGCCTTGCAGCCAGTAGCGGAACATCTCCGGCACGGAAACGGTGGTGAGCGCGGTCTCGCACAATTCACTGTCGCCGATGGAAAGCGGCAACACATCGGGCTTGGTGGCGATGGTGCCGGACTCGTAAATCAACGTGATGTCCGGCGCATGCGTCAGCCGCGCCAGATTGGCGGCCGCGGACGGCATGCCGATGCCGACGAAGCAGACGTCCTCGTTGCGCAGCGCGCGCGCCGCCGCGATCGTCATCATCTCGTTGGATGTATAACTATCGGCCATGGCTACTCCGCCGCCGTGCGCAGCGGCTGGATATGGGTCGCGAAAACTTCCGGCCTCTGCTCGAGCACATTCTTCTGCATCCAGGAAAGGAACGTCTCGCGCTCGCGGGCGATCCCGTCCCACTTCTTATAAAAGGCATTGTCGCGCGCATAATAGCCTTGCGCGTAAGACGGGTAGGCGCCGCCGGGCACCTCCGCGATGGCGGTAACCGTCCAGGCGGGCAGCACCACGGCGTTGTAACTGCGTGGGCCGAGATCATCGACGATCTCCTCCACCGTCACGATCGCGCGCTTGGAGGCGAGCACGACTTCCTTCTGCACCCCGACGATGCCGTCGATCAGCACATTGCCTTGCCGGTCGGCTTTTTGCGCATGGACCACCGCCACGTCGGGCCGATGCGCCGGCACCGAAGCCAGCGTCTCGCCGGTGAAGGGGCACTGGATGAATTTGATCTTGGAATTCACTTTCGAGAGATCGCCGCCGATATAGCCGCGGAAGATTGCGCAGGGCAGACCCGCCGCGCCGGCCTCATAGGCATTGGCCATGGCGGCGTGGGAATGCTCCTCAATCTCCAGCGGCTGCGGCCAGCCATTCTCCACCGCGTCGCGCAAGCGATGCAGCGAGCCGACCCCCGGATTGCCGCCCCAGGAGAACACTATCTTCCGGGCGCAGCCCATGCCGATCATCTGATCGTAGATCAGGTCGGGCGTCATGCGGATCAGCGTCAGGTTCTTCCGCTGCTGGCGAATGATCTCATGGCCTGCCGCATGCGGGATGAGATGGGTGAATCCCTCCATCGCGACGGTGTCGCCATCGCGGATATGGGCCTGCACGGCCTCGGCGAGGCTGGTTATGCGCGGTTTCATCGGGGACATTTAGGGATCAATGCGGCCGGGGGTCAAATGCCAGCCCGTCATCCCGGCCAAGCGCGCAGCGCGCGAGCCGGGACCCATATACCGGTAAATTCATGGATCCCGGATCGACCCATGCGGGTCGTCCGGGATGACAAATCGGCTGTGGGCAAGCCGCAGAAAGCGCGCCCGCCATCTGATACGGTCGCGGCCATGGATCTCGCCCGCACCCCTATCGTGCCGGAGCCCGCTGCCGACGCCGGTGGCCGGGTTACCCCGATGATGGAACAATACATTGAGATCAAGGCCGCCAATCCGGATTGCCTGCTGTTCTACCGGATGGGCGATTTCTACGAGTTGTTCTTCGAGGATGCCGAAATTGCTTCACGCGCTCTCGGGATCATGCTTACGAAGCGCGGCAAGCATCTCGGGCGCGACATCCCGATGTGCGGGGTGCCGATCCACCGCTCCGATGAATATCTGCACAAGCTGATCGCGCTCGGCCATCGCGTCGCAGTCTGCGAACAGATTGAAGATCCGGCGGAGGCGAAGAAACGCGGCGCCAAGAGCGTGGTGCAGCGCGACGTCACGCGCCTGGTTACGCCCGGCACCTTGACCGAAGACAGCCTGCTCGATGCCGGCCGCAATAATTACCTCTTGGCGCTCACGCGGGCGCGAGTGTCGTCCGACGGCGAGCAAGGCCGCTTCGGGCTGGCCTGGATCGACATCTCTACCGGCGAATTCCGCATTGCTGAATGCGAATCCGGCGCGCTCGCTGCCGAGATCGCGCGGCTCGAGCCGGGCGAAGTCGTCGTATCCGATGCGCTCTATTCCGATGGGGAGCTGGCGTCTTATTTCCGCTCGCTGCCGGCAGTGACGCCGCTGACCCGCGACGTGTTCGACGGCGCGACCGCCGAGCGCCGCCTGACTGATTACTTCTCGGTCGCGACCACCGATGCCTTCGGCACGCTCTCGCGGCTGGAACTGACGGCGGCGGCCG
>JAXDOO010000479.1:0-5312 GCA_034668865.1 Alphaproteobacteria bacterium | reverse complement strand
TTCAAGACAGCCGGCGAAGTTTGGTTCCCGAGATTATAAAATGAAAAGGGGTTCAAGGCCTTACGCCCCGGAGAATTCCCAAAAAGCCCCAGGAAGCTTTGCTGCACTGCAATGTCCCCCCATCGCGCCGGTTACCGAACAATGTCATATATTACTCTTATGTCCCGCGCTTTTGTCAAACAAGACGCCGAAGAGACCTTCGAGGACCTGCCGGAACGGCCGGTTTCGGAGCATCCGAACTACGTCACTCCCTTGGGCTTGAGGCTGATCGAGGCAGAGCTGACACGGCTTTCACAGGAACACGCAGCAGCCCTGGCGGCTTCAGATCGCGCCTTGCTCGCGAGGGCAGCACGCGACCTGCGCTACTGGACTGCCCGGCGCGCCAGCGCCCAGCTGGTTCCGCCGCCGACGGACTGCAGCCAAGTGCGCTTCGGCTGCACCGTAACTCTGGGCCGCGACGACGGGCGCCGGCAAACCTTCCGCATTGTAGGAGAAGACGAAGCCGAGCCCGCAAAAGGCACGCTCTCACATGTCTCGCCGCTTGCCCGCGCATTGATGGGCAGAAAAGTCGGCGATGTGGTGCCCGCCGGACGAGATCAGGCAGAGATCCTCGCAATCGGATAGTCCGTGGCGACTGAGAAAAAAGCCCGGCGCAAGCCCCGGGCTTCTTCCCACGCGATCAGCTCATCTAGTTGCTGGTGCAGACCTTGATGGTCTTCATGCCGGTCTCGGCTTCAGTCCTGGTCTTGAACACGCCGTTGCCGACAACCGTGGTGGTCGTGGTAGTGGGCTTCTTGTCCACGATCGTGCATTTCTTCGTCGTGGCATCCTGCACCACGTAAAATTCCGTGGTCTGCGCGAAGGCGGTACCGCTCAGAGCGACCGCGAGAGCGCCGGCCAGGAGATAGCTTCTGTTCATTGGGATTTCCTCCGTTGTGAAGCTCGTATCAAACGCCGCTATCCTTCATCGGTTCCTGACGCAAAAGGAAAAGCCCGGCGCGAGGCCGGGCTTTCCCGAAATAATTTGGAGCTTGTTAGTTATTCGATAACCTGCACGACCCGGCGGGTGCGCGGCTCGACCAAAACTGTACGATTGTTCACAACCGTGTAGCGATATTGCGTGGCGCCGTATTGCGCTGGCACTTCGTAATAGGTGATGCCCTGCTCCGGCAATTCCGCGCCGACCACGACAGGCTGGGTATAGGTGTAGGACGGCACATTCTGCTGGACGACATAGGTGCGAAACTGCGGACGGGTGGCCTCGGAAATGCCGCCGATAGCCGCGCCGCCGATACCGCCGACAACCGCACCCACAGGGCCGCCGACAATCGCGCCACCAACCGCGCCGGTCGTCGCGCCGGCCGCCACGCCGCTCTGGGCATGAGCGGCAATTGGGAGCATCAAGGCGCCGAACACGGCCCCTGCCGTCAGGATTCTATTTTGCATGAAATATTCCCAAAATTCAGCCGGCGGCCACATGGCCGCCGCGCGTCCCGAAAGAACGCCCGCCTCGGGACAAGGTTCCTGCGCAAACAGGTTGCGGCAAGGTTCCTACGCAAAGAGGTTAACGGCGGGAAGTTTTGGCCTCAATGTGGCGGCGCAGTAGGTAAAGATTGCGGCGGTTTGATTTCCAGACCAAGTCAAAAGCGTCGCCCAAAAGCGGCACCGCGCCGACCACACCATCGATCGCGATATTACCCAGCATGCGCGCGATCAGATGAGCGGGCGCGCCGAGCGCATGTGCTTCCTTCACCAGCCAAAGCGACAGCGCGGTGGTGAGCGCATCGCCGATGCCCGGAACAAGGCCGACCAGCGCGTCAAAGCCAAAGCGCAAATTGGTGCCGGGAATGATGAAGGCGGTGTCGAGCAGCGACGCCAGCGACTCAATGCGCGCAATGCGCTCTTCGCGCGTGCGTGGGCGCGAGAGATCGAAGGAAAAATCGCGAGCCTCGAAGTTAGCCATGCCCGCTAGATGGGGCCGAGATCAGGCGCTCGCAAGGTTTATGGCACAGGATTTTTCCCGGGTTGACTTCGCGGCGGAATCTTTGCTGATCACGACCATGCCGCAATTCTCACCGCATCAGGACGCAGCCCTGCGCGCCATTGCCGATTGGCTGAAGGCAAAGCCCGGCAAGGGCGGCACCCCGCCCATTTTCCGCCTGTTCGGCTATGCCGGCAGCGGGAAGACCACGCTGGCGAAAACCATCGCTGAAGGCGTTGATGGTGAAGTGAAGTTCGCCGCTTTCACCGGCAAGGCCGCCATGGTGATGCGCAGCAAGGGCTGCGCCGGCGCCTCCACGATTCACAGCTTGATCTATCGCGCGCGCGAAAGCGGCGAAGAAGTTCCGGACTTTGTGCTGTGGGAGGAGGCACCCGCCTCGGAAGCCAAGCTCATCATCATCGACGAATGTTCCATGGTGGACGCCGAGCTCGGGCGCGACCTGATGTCCTTCGGCGTGCCGGTGCTGGTGCTCGGCGATCCCGCGCAGTTGCCGCCGATCCAGGGCGGCGGCTATTTCACCGAAGCCGAACCCGACGCCATGCTGACCGAAGTGCATCGGCAGGCTTTCGACAATCCGATCGTGCGGCTGTCAATGCAGGTGCGCGCGGGCGAGTGGCCGAAGCCGGGCGATTATGGGGACACGCAAGTGGTGCGCCGCGACGGCCTCGATCCACAACGGGTGATCGACGCCGAGCAGGTGCTGGTCGGCCGCAACGCCACGCGCCGGGCCTATAACACCCGCATGCGCGAGCGCCGCGGTTTTGCAGGCGCGCTGCCGACGGCGGGCGACAAGCTGGTTTGCCTGCGCAACAATCGCAAGAAAGGCCTGTTCAACGGCAGCCTCTGGTCGGTGAAACAGGCCCCGACCACGCGCAAGCAGATCCTGAAGATGCGACTTTTGCCGGAGGATTCCGCCAGCCGCACGGTCGCCGTCTCGGTACGGCCGGAATGCTTCACCGGCGCGATCGAGCAGCTGGATTGGCAGCTGCGCAAGCGCTACGACGAATTCGATTTCGGCTATGTGCTTACCGTGCACAAGGCGCAAGGCTCGCAGTGGGACGACGTGGTGCTGTTCGATGAAAGCTTCGCCTTTCCCGACAGCCGCGATCGCTGGCTCTATACCGGCATCACGCGCGCGGCGCGCAAGCTGACGCTGGTGGTGTGAGCTGTTCAGGAGCTTTCGCGCGCTTCAGGTGCAAGCACCGTCAAGGCGCGCGGCTCGATGGCAAAATCCAGCGGCATCCGCTCGCGGCGCAATTCGCCGTCGGTAGCGGCCCAGGTACGGCGGCGCACACTGCCGATCCGCACACGTTGGGCGGTGAAGCTGTGAATGCCCTTATTGTCACGCCAGCCCCCGGCCAGCACGTCGGCGCCGGCCTTCAGGCGTCCCAGCGCGCCTTCTTCTTCCGCTATATGGATTTCCAGAGTGCCGCCGTCGAGCGCGTCCCGCCGCCAGTCGTCCCCGCCGAAGCGATTGCAGGTGACAAGCGCGGCATAGGCCTGCATGCGGCGGGCGCGTCCGTCGATGTCGAATTCGAGCGTTAAACGCCCGGTGCGGAAGAAGGCCTGCAATGCGGCGGCGCTGAGCCGCAGCAGCCGGCCAGGTAGATCGCGCGCTTCCTCGCGGGCACGCGCCATCTGGCTGAAAAAGCCCAGGCCGGAAATGGAATGGAAGCGGCGGCCGTTGAGCGATGCGAGATCGATGGCGCGCGGACGCGCGGCCGACAGCGCCGCGAGCGCCTGCGGTAATTCCGTGGGCATGCGCAGATCGCGCGCCAGCAGATTGAGCGTGCCGAGCGGCAGGACGCCGAGCGCCACCGGCTTGCCGGCCAGGCGATCGGCCGCGCAGCTCACGCTGCCGTCGCCGCCGCCGACGATCAGCGTATCATAGCCGCCCGCGGCACCGCGCTCGATCGCGCGCACGATCCCCTGCCCGCGCTCCAGTACGACCTTGATGTTCCGGCCGCCCACCCGCAAGGCGGATTCGACCTCGCGCCGGACCTCCGCCGCATCGCGATCGAGCAGTGCGCCCGCCCGGTCATTAAGAACGACAAGAACGTTACGCATGAATCCTCAGCCCGGAGCCGCACGCGAGCCAACGCGCAATGTCGGAATTGGTTCGGTCCTTGCGCCTTGGCCCCGGTGTCCCAGTTGGACGGTCGGAGGGCGCGCCGGCGTTAGCCCTGCAGCCGCGCCACCTCCGACTCCAGATAGGCCAGGTTGGCAAACAGCCGCGCGGTGGTTAGCCGCAGGAAAAAGAATCCAAACTGCGGATTCTGGAGGAAGAGGTGCTTGAGCTGATCGTAGGAGATCGCAAGCAAACGGCTGTCCTCGATGCATTCCAGCGTCTGCGTGCGCCGCTGCTCGGGGGCGAGCAGGCCGAGTTCGCCGACGAGCGCCCCCGCACGCAGTTCGATGCCGGTCTCGCGCAGGCAGAACCGGCCACTGACGACATAGAACATCTCCGCGGCGGGATCGTCCTTGTGAAACAAAACCTCTCCTGCGCGCGCCCGCCGCTCGCGCATGAAAGGCTTAAGCCATGTCATTGATGGGTCGTCCGGCGTCACCGCGCGCACGCGGTTGACGAGAACGACCATCTGCCTGAGCCGGAAGGCATTCAGCGGCAGCAGCACCACATGAAGCAAGAGCGGCGGATAGACCCCGGCGAGCGCGCCATAAGCGATCCAGCTGACATTGGACGCGAGGCCCAGGATGCGCAGCGGGATCATCAGCTTCATATAGAAAGTGCCGACGGTGATCAGTGCGGCCAGATAGCCGACGGCTTCGATCCAGTCCATGAGATTCTCCCCGCTGCCTTTGTGCGGCTAGCGCGGAGCCTGCGCCCAAGCGCGCCCTGTAATCAATCATCAGCGCCGAGTTTCCGCTGCACGCCCCATTGCTCCAGCATCGCTTGCATCTCGTCGGCCACGAAGAAGCGCGCGCTGTCGCGATCATAGCCCTGCGTCAATAGCTCCTCATAGTCGGTGAAGGCGTGGCGCAGGTAGGCCACGAGCGAGAGCCAGGCCGCGCTTTCCGGCGATGCCGTGCGCAAGCCGGCGCTGTCGAGCGCATGATCGATCACCGCGGAAAATTCGTGCGGGGGGATTTTCGGTGCGAGCCGGCGCAATGCCGCTTCGATCTCGGAACGCCTGGCCATACACAACTATAGCCTGATGCTGAGGAGCATGTGGTCACCGTGCCTACTGCCCATCCTTCGAGACGCCGCGCGGACGCTCGGCTGCTCAGGATGAGGCCGAGGTTTTTGAGGCATTTGCAAAATCCGCCGCACGGGCCTACATCCCGCGCCAGG
>JAXDOO010000478.1:0-3783 GCA_034668865.1 Alphaproteobacteria bacterium | reverse complement strand
ATGAGGGCGAGCGGCGCACGTCAAACCGAAGCTGCACCGCAGTCTCTGTTTTGTTGACATGCTGGCCGCCCGGCCCGGAGGCACGGATGAAGCTTTCCTCCAGCTCGGATTCGTCGATCGCAATGCTGTCGGTGATGCGGATCATGAGGGGAGTTTATCTCGTCATCGTCGAGCTTGTCGCGGCGATGGCGAAAGTTATGACATCCGTCCGCTCCGATTGCGGCCTGTTGGTGCACTAGCCTGATTAAGATTGAGGACCTTCCAGCTTACTCAATCTGTCTTCCAGTATCTTGAAGTACTTTGCGGCCAACAACGTAACCAGTGCGAGCAGCAGTAAGGCCCCGTTCCCTATCACGATGCCCATATTTAAGGGCGCGGAAAACATGATCCTGCTTACTATGTCTTGTGCGGTACTCGTTATGCCACCGGCAAGAACCACGTAGCCGATCATCCGCATCCCCGTGGACGGTTTCTTTGAACTACTCATATCTGCGCCTGTAAAAAACTAGCTCACCAAATACTTCTTCGCCAGCACCTTGCCTTCTTCGACCGCGGGCTGATCAAAGGCATCGACGCCGAGAAGATGGGCGGCGATGATCGTTTCCAGCATGAAATGCATCAGCAACTCGCCGAGGCTTGCCTCGTCGAGCTTCTGCAGATGGATCATACGGACCGGACAGCCGTTCTTGGCCAAGGTTTCCGCAGTGGCGCGGCCCTGCGCGGCGACCAAGTCGCCGATGGTCTTGCCGGCGAAATCCGGCTCGCCGCAGAGATTGGCGAGTTCCGCCTCGATGCGCGGCCCGCGCCCGGCAACTTCCACCGTAATGACCGTGAACAGCTTGTCGCGAGGGCCGGCGATGAAAAGCTGCAGCTGGCTATGTTGGTCGACCGGGCCGAGCGCGCCGATCGGAGTGGTGCCTTTGCCGCCCTTGCCGAGGCTTTCCGCCCAGAGCTGCACATACCAGCGGGTGAAGCGCTCGAGCTTGTCGGCATAGGCCATCACCACCGCGATGCGTTTTCCACTTTCGGACAAAGCCACCGAGAGCGCGGCACCGACGGCGGCAGGAACTTCCGCCGCAGGCTTGCCTTCGAGCACCGGCGCGAGCGCCGCGGCCGCGCCGCTTCGTATCGCGCCGATGTCGAGGCCGAGCATGGCGGCGGGCAGTAGGCCTACATTGGTGAGTACGGAAAAACGTCCACCCACGCCGGGGTCATGCACCAGGAAGGGCACGCCAAAAGGCGCAAACAGATCGCGCAGGCCGTTACGTTTGCCGCCGTTCGCGGGTTCGGAAAGACCAAGCACCAGTTCGCCGATCCGCTTTTCCAAACCCGCCTGTTTCAGCGCGGCGAGCACCGCGGCGCCCTGCATCAGGGTCTCGCCGGTGCCCCCGGATTTGGAAATGGCGACAAAGCGCGTGGTGGACAGTGGCAGCCGCGCTAGCAAGCTCGCGAAGCTGTCGGGATCAAGGTTGTCCATGAAATGCAGGCGCGGCGGATCGCGCAGCAGGCCGACGCCCGGCACCGCATGGCCGGCAAGCTGGGCCAGCGTCTGCCCGCCCAGGCTGGAGCCGCCAGTGCCGAGCAAGACCACATCACTGGCGCCCGCCACCACCCGTCGGGCGGCATGCGTAATGGCCTCGAGGTCCTCGCGCTGCGCCGGAAGCCGCAGCAGCGGCAATCGGCCGTCAGCATGCCGCGCCCGCAGCCAGTCGAGCGCGCGCTCGCTGCGTTTGAGCGCGGTGGCGAAAGCATCCGCCGGCACGCCTTCAGCGCCGATGCGTGCAGTTTGTGCGGTGTCGATTGATTGAACGAAGGGCATGGGAATCCTGCGGACGGTCACCTTGCCTATACGGACTAGTGCCGCCGATTTGAAGTTCCCTACACCACCTGCAGTAAACTCGGTTAGGAACTTCAAATCGAAAAGCGGCACTAGAATAATTAAAGTTGCTAGTGCCCCTTTGCTTCCGAAGTTCGTGACAAAGGATGCCGAGATGTATCACGAACTTCGGAAGCGGGGCACTAGTTGGAGGTAACGCCCTGCGGCCGTCCCACGATGGTGACCAGCATGCCGCTCTTGAGCAGCCGCTGCGCGACGCGCTTGGTATCTTCCAGAGTTACCGCATCGATCAACGCGCCGCGCCGCTCGATATAGTCGATACCCAGGCCGTCGAGCTGGATTTGCAACAGCGCGCCGGCGATCTTGTTGGAGGTGTCGAGGTTCAGGGCATAAGCGCCCTTGAGATAGGATTTCCCCTTGGCGAGTTCCTCCTCGGTCGGCCCGGCTTCCGCCATGCGCTGGATTTCGCTTTCGATCACCGTCAGCGTTTCCGCCGTGCGGTCCGCGCGCGTGGCGGTGCCGCCGATCATCAATGCCGTGCCTTTCAGCCAGACCAGATTGTCGTTGACGCTGTAGGCCAAACCACGCTTCTCGCGTATCTCGGTATAAAATCGCGAGGAGAAGGTACCGCCACCCAGGATGTGATCGAGAATATAGGCGGCCATGAAATCCGGATCCTGGCGGAAAACGCCGCGGCGGCCGAAAGTGATGACGGTCTGCGGCACGTCCAGGTCAACCACGATACGCTGGCCGAGGCCCTGCAGATTTGCCATCGGCACCGGCTGCAAATCGCCCTTGGCCGGCAGTGAGCCGAAAATGCGGTCGATCAGCCTGCCGGCCGCCGCTGCGTCGAGATTGCCGACGATCGCGATCTTCAGTCCGTCGCGTGCCACCACGCGCTTGACATAGGTCCGCAGGTCTTCGATTCCGATGCGCGGCAACGACTCCAGCGAGCCGTTGACCTCCCGTCCATAGGGATGGCCGGGAAAGGCCGCCGCCCACCATCGACGGCTGGCGATCGCGTTGGGACTGGTGGTGTCGCGCTGCAGGCCGGAGAAGATTTGGCCGCGGATGCGCTCGACGTCTTTCGTCTCAAAGCGCGGCGCGGTCAGCGCCAGGCGCATAAGCTCGACGGCATCGTCGCGGTGCTCGTTCAGCATCCGCAGCGAACCGTTAAAATAGTCGCGGCCGGCGCGGAAGCTCAGTTCGATCGCCTTGCCTTCAAGCTTTTCATGGAAGGCGCGGGAATCCAGATCGCCCGCGCCCTCGTCGAGCAGCGCGCTGACCATGTTGGCGACTCCCGCCTTTTCCGCAGGATCCTGGCTGGCGCCGCCCGCAAAGGCGAACTCCAGGCTGATCAGCGGCACCGTCTCCTGCCGCACCAGCCATGCTTCAATTCCCCCGGGGCTGATGACCCGCTCGATCGGCACCGCCTGGGCCGGAACCGTGGCGGTGCAAAGGACGGTGAATAAAAGCGCGCATCGGGCAAACAGCGTCACGAGCGTTTTTCCTCCGGCGCGCGTTTCTGTTCCGGCCGCGAGGTCTTCACCAGATAGCCGGTGACCGAGCGCTCGTTGTCGAGCCATTGCCGGGCGGCGTCGCGCACCGCATCGGCCGTCACAGTGCGGATCCGCTCGGGCCATGTACGCACGCTCTCTACCGTAAGGCCGGTGGAGAGCGCGGCGCCATACCAGCGGGCGAGCGTGCTCTGGCTGTCCTGCGCATAAATCGAATCGGCGATCAGCCGGGTTTTTGAGCGCTCAAGCTCCTCGGCATTGACACCCTTCTCGGCCAATTCGGTGATCACTGCTTCGATGGCGGATTCCAGTTGCGGCAGCGTAGTGCCGTTGGCCGGCGTGCCATATACGCTGAACCGCGTCAGGTCGAGCGCGGAGCCCTGATAGCCTGCGCCGGCGCTTACAGCGATCCCCTTTTCCACCACCAGT
>JAXDOO010000477.1:0-2695 GCA_034668865.1 Alphaproteobacteria bacterium | reverse complement strand
CTCGGTGCGAGCCTGATGGCGCTCGGCCATTTCATGATGGCCTATGAGCCGCTGTTCTTACTGGCGCTTACGGTTCTGATCCTCGGTAACGGCGCCTTCAAGCCGAACATTTCGACCCAGGTCGGCGGATTGTATGCTCGGGGCGATCCGCGGCGCGACCGCGCGTTCTCGATCTTTTATGTCGGGATAAATCTTGGCGCATTCCTCGCCCCGCTGGTGTGCGGAACATTGGGTGAAAAATTTGGCTGGCACTATGGCTTCACAGCCGCCGGCATCGGAATGACGATCGGGCTCGCGATCTATTTGTATGCGCTGCCCACGCTGCCGCCCGATCATCTGCAATCGGCGCCGCGCGAGAAGCGGCCGCTCGATGCGGCCGAACGGCGCGGTATCGTGGCGCTGTTGCTGTTGTTCGTCACGGTAACTTTCTTTTGGGCGACCTACGAGCAGCAGGGCAACACGATAGCACTGTGGGCCGATGCATTCACCGACCGCAGCATCAATTTACTGGTCTGGCGTGGTGAAATCCCCACGACGTGGTTTCAGGCATTCAATCCCTTCATGATTTTCGCCTTCACGCCGTTCGTGATCGCGCTGTGGGGCTGGCAGGAAAAACACCGGCGTGAACCCTCCACCGTCACCAAAATGGCGCTCGGCTGCCTCGGCGTCGCGGTCGCCAATCTCATCCTGGTGGCTGCGGCGCTCACGGCGGGCGGCGGGAAGGCGAGTTGGGTGTGGCTGCTCGGCTATTTCGTGATCATCACCATCGGCGAGCTCTACATTTCGCCGATCGGGCTTTCGCTCGTCACCAAAGTGGCGCCGGCCCGCATGCTGTCGATGCTGATGGGCGTATGGCTGGCGACCAGCTTTACCGGAAACTTCCTTGCCGGCTGGCTTGGCAGCTTCTGGAGCGGCATGGAAAAACCGAGTTTCTTCCTGATGATTGCCGCCATAGCGGCGGTTGCCGGTCTGGTGATTTGGGCTTTCGAGCGTCCGCTGCGGTCCAGCTTGAATGAGCGTTGATTGCAGCGCACGACCGGCCGGATATAGGATGCACGAATGTCGGCCGGCGAGGCGAGCATGCAGAGCGATCTAGACTTTTCCCAATATGTTCAGCCCGGCCGCGTGCATCGGCGGCTCTACACCGATCCAAAAGTCTTCGATCTGGAGATGGAGCGGATTTTCGGACAGGCCTGGATCTATGTCGGGCACGAGAGCCAGATCAAAAATATTGGCGAATACGTCTGTACCCAGATCGGCCGCAAGCCCGTCATCCTGGTGCGTGACGCCGAAGGGGCGGTGCGGGTCATCCATAATCAGTGTGCGCATCGCGGCGCGCTCGTGGTCGCCTCCGACAAGGGGCACACCAACGAGTTCACGTGCTGCTATCACGGTTGGACCTATCATCTCGACGGCCGGTTAAAGGCGGTACCACTGCAGCACGGCTATCCGCGCGACTTCGATCCGAAAAACTCCAAAACCGCAATGCTGGAAGTGCCGCGCGTAACAAGCTATCGCGGCTTTGTGTTTGCAAGCCAAGCCGCGGACGGACCGAGTTTGCAAGAATTTCTCGGCCATATGACGACCTCGCTGGACGATATGGTCGACCGCGCGCCGGACGGCGAGCTCGAAGTGGCAGGCGGCGTCTTCAAGCACGGCTATGACGGCAATTGGAAGCTCTATCTGGAAAACCTGTGCGATGCCGCGCATCCGCTGTTCGTGCACCGCTCTTCCATCGATGCCGCGCAGCAGCAGGCGGACGATGTGTATTCCGACGGCTCCGGGGAAATCGCGATCCGGCAGATGCGGCAGAACGGCGCGCCTTATAGTTTTTGGGAATCGCAGGTCGGCATCTGGACCTATCCCAACGGTCACAGTTTTCTGGGTGACTATCACGACGACAGCAAATTGGTCGCCGCCCTCAAGGATCCGTTATTCCGCGACTACATCGCGGCGCTGGAGCAGAAGCAGGGCAAAGCGCGCGCCAAGGAAATCCTGGAAGTCCGCCGTTGGAACAGCAATGTCTACCCCAACTTGTCGTTCATGAGCCAGTTTCAGCAATTGCGCGTGGTGCACCCGGTGTCGGTAAACCGCACCGTCGTGCACACCTATTGCTTTCGCCTCAAAGGCGCGCCGGAGCGCATGTTCCGCAACACCATCAGCTTCGCCAATGTGGTCAACGGCACCGGCTCGCTCGTCCTCACCGACGATCTGGAAATCTACAACCGCGTCGGCCTCGGGCTGTCGAGCGAGGGCGCCGAATGGATCGAGATCGGACGCGGATTCGAGAGCGATGCGCCGGACCAGCATGGTGGTCGCCGCGGCAAGAACTCCACCAGCGAAGTCTATATCCGCAACATGTTTGACGCTTGGCTGGGATTCATGGCGAACGGTCAGGCCGCCGGCGCGCGTGCGGCCTAGAGCATGCAGGACGCACAAATTTCCTCCACGAGTCGCAAGCGCTCGCGCGCCAGCGTCGCGGCATTCGATATCGCATGCTGCGAGCAATTCCTGGTGCATGAGGCGCGGCTGTTGGACGAGGCTCGTTTCGATGAATGGCTCGCGCTGTTCACCGAAGACGCCTGGTATTGGGTGCCAGTCGATGCGGAGCAGAAAGACCCATTCACTACTGTTTCGCTAATCTATGACGACCGCCGGCTGTTGGAGACGCGCGTGCGGCGGCTGGCAAGTCCGC
>JAXDOO010000476.1:0-2618 GCA_034668865.1 Alphaproteobacteria bacterium | reverse complement strand
CGGCTGGTTCGGAGGTCAGGGTTTCCGCATGGTGCGGACAATCGCAGGACCAAGTCGGCCCGATGTCGGCTATCTCAGCTTCCAGGCATTCGACCTTCAGCCGCAAGGCGGCACCGCCATCGAAGGTCAGGATGATTTCGCCGCCGGGGGCGTCCCTTTCCACGAAATCGATCGCCAACAGGTTGAGAACCGCATTTTTGTCGGCAGGATCGATGCCGCGGCATTTGCAGGAAAATACCCGCTCGAACCGGAGCCCGGTGCGGCAGCGGCGGAATTCCTTGGCCTCGTTGGCGGCCAGCCAGTCGAAACGGTCGACCCCAAGCACCAGCCGTTTTTCCTTGGGCAGCCAGAAGACGTCGGAGACCTTGATCGAGGAATCCTGCAGATGCGCGGAAATGACCTCGAGGTCGTCCTTGTCCAGCGCGATGAGCTTCAAGGGTTCCATGCAAGGCCGTCTTGTTCGTTCGGTGTCCTTCGTAGCTAGGCAGGCCTGAGGCCGGGCGCAAGGCCGAACGTCCTCGCCACGCCAACCTTGTGCCAGGGGATCCACGTTCTACCGCAGGGAAAAAATGTAGATGGACGGCGTGAGCCGGGCCAAGACACAAAAATCTGGTCTGGTGAATTATCCGCTGATGCGCTCGACGGTGGCGCCGCAGGCGTTGAGCTTGTCTTCCAGCCGCTCGAAACCGCGGTCGAGGTGATAGACACGGTTGACCATCGTCTCGCCCTCGGCGGCGAGCGCCGCGATCACCAGCGAGACGGAAGCCCGCAGGTCAGTCGCCATCACCGGGGCGCCTTTCAGTTTGTCCACCCCATCGATGGTGGCGGTTTGGCCGTCGAGATGGATCTGCGCGCCGAAGCGCACCAGTTCCTGCACATGCATAAAGCGGTTCTCGAAGATCGTCTCGGTAATGCGCGAGGTGCCCTTGGCGCGGGTCATCAGCGCGATCAGCTGTGCCTGCAGGTCGGTGGGAAAGCCCGGAAACGGCTCGGTGGTCACGTCCACCGGCGCGATGCCGGCGCCGTTGCGGCTGATGCGGAGGCCCTTGTTGGAGGGTGAAACACGCGCTCCCGCCTGGGACACGATATCGAGTGCCGATTGCAGCAGCTCGGGTCTCGCGCCTTCCAGCACAACGTCGCCGCCAGTCATCGCCACCGCCATGGCATAGGTGCCGGTCTCGATGCGGTCGGGCAGCACGCTGTGGCGGGCACCGTTGAGCTTCGATACCCCTTCGATCACGATGCGCGAGGTGCCGGCACCGGAAATATTGGCACCCATCTTATTGAGGCAGTCGGCAACGTCGGTGATTTCCGGCTCGCGCGCGGCGTTCTCGATCACCGTCGTGCCGCTGGCAAGTGACGCCGCCATCAACGCGATATGCGTGCCGCCGACCGTCACCTTCGGAAAGTTGATCTCGCCCCCGCGCAACCCGTCCGGCGCGTAGGCCAGTACATAGCCGGCGTCGATCTCGATTTTCGCGCCCAGCTGCTTGAGGGCCATCAGGAGGAGATCGACTGGCCGCGTGCCGATGGCGCAGCCGCCCGGCAGAGATACCTTGGCCTGCCCCATACGCGCCAGGAGAGGAGCAAGCACCCAAAAGCTTGCGCGCATTTTCGAAACCAGCTCATAAGGCGCCGTGGTATCGACGATGTGCGCCGCCGAAATATGAACCGTCTGTCCGTCATAGGGCGCGTCGCCCGGCCGCTTGCCGCCAAGCATTACGTCCACGCCGTGGTTGAGCAGGATGCGCTGCAAAAGCGCGACGTCTGCCAGCCGCGGGACATTGTCGAGGATCAGCGTCTGCTCCGTGAGCAGGCTCGCGATCATCAGCGGGAGCGCCGCATTCTTCGCTCCTGAGATCGGAATCGAGCCGATCAGGGGGGCGCCGCCGACGATACGAATGCGATCCATTGTCCCTCCGCGATTCTGACATGCCGGTCGGCGCATGATCCGGCGAAGTGGACCTTGGCTCGCCGACAAGATCCTGCGCCAAGCTAATTGGTCACGGGTGCCCCGCAGATAAGTATGGGCGATCTGCGCAAGCTTGATTGCCGTCCGCAAACCGGTCCGCCTTTGCCCGCGTACTGACGTCTGCCGATTACGGCGAAAGTCCGGTTTTAGTTCCCTAGTCCGGAATGGACCCGCTATTTTTCACCGCCTGAAGGCTTTTTAAGCGTTTTCCGCGCCCGCAGCTGCGCCTTGCGCCGGCGCAGATTGGCCTTCAATTCGGCCGCCAGGCGCTCGGACCGGCTGGGCTTGCGGCCGGGGCGCAGCGGCGATTCCTGCCTCGGGGCGGTCATGTTCTCCCTTAGCGGCAGCGAACCGCGGCGCGCAAGTGCGGCTTGTCCGGAAAATCATCGAAATGGCGCAACAGCGCCTCTATCCTTGCGAAGGTAGGACCCTTATGGCAGTTTCCAGCGCGTTCGGGCTAACCCGCACGCATTCCTCCGCTGCCGTAGCTCAGTGGTAGAGCACTCCATTGGTAATGGAGAGGTCGACAGTTCAATCCTGTCCGGCAGCACCATTCCTGGCCTGATCCCACCCTGTCTGTCGCGATCGATTGCGTCGCTCAACTTCTCCACACGCCACCCCCTCGTCCAATTCGGGCGTATGATAT
>JAXDOO010000475.1:0-9685 GCA_034668865.1 Alphaproteobacteria bacterium | reverse complement strand
CGGTTTGATGCCCTGGATGGTGGAACTGCTGCCACGGCATTGGCATCCCAGCATCCAGTGGCGCGGGGTCCCGATCCTGACGGGCCTGACGATGACATCGATCCAGCTCCTGGCCGGCAACGGCGGGATGTTCATGGACATATTTTTTCAGAAAAGCGAAGTCGGCCGGCACGCCACGATCGCCACCAAGTCCTTCTGCCAGACCGTGGGCAATCTGATGCGGATCTTCTATTTCGGCACGCTAGCCGGAATTGAAGACGCCATCCCCTTGTGGTTTTTCATCCCGGCCGCGCTGCTGGCCATCACCGGCACCATGCTTGCCCCGCTGGTAGTCAATCGTATGACCGACCAGAGTTTCCGCCAGTGGACGCGCAAGCTGATCTTTCTGGTGAGCACAGTCTACTTGCTGCGCGCCGGCTGGCTCTACTGGAGCCAATGGGGCGGTGCTTGATCCGGAAAAGTGGGAACCGGTTTTCGGACCAGATCAAGCGTCAACTAAAAATTAGCGCGCGGTCGGACGCAAAACCGGTATCCACTTTTGCTGACTGCGCTCTGACCTGACGGCGTCACTTGAACATCTCGATCTTGCCGTCGAGTCCAATAAGGCCGATCTCGACCTCCACGTCTGCATTGCGTTCCGCCATCCGATGACGGAATTCCTGCAGCGCGTAGCGGTGGGTCTCAGTTTCGATCAGCTTGTCGCTGGTCTTGGCGAGGCCGTAGGCTATCTTCATCGCCGCGCAGCTGCGATGGTTGAGCGCGATAACCTTGCGGGTCTGCTGCCAGGTCGTGGCGGACATCAGCGTTTTCCAGAAAGCCTGGCGCGAGGCCTGGTATTGTTCGGCAACCAGTCCAATAGCGGCGCCTTCCACTTCGACCGGCTGGTATTTGCCCGCGAGCTGACGGCTTTTCATATAATTGTTGGCGTATTGCCAGACGCGCGGCTCGTTGCAGATCAACAGCAGCGTCTCCTTTTCCACCGTCTGCATCGGCGCCGCAGCGGCCAAAAAAGGAAAAGCTCCGGTGAGACTGGCGCCGCCCGCCAAATGCAGAAAGCAGCGGCGATGAAGCTGATATGCGCAGCATTGAGATAGCCCGGACATGAGGGCTACTGACTCGCCCAGACGACGCGGGCCATCCACACCACGTCCGAAACGGCGAGGCTGCGGTTGGGATGCTCGGCATCGATCGATTGCAATTCGATGCTTTTTGATGTCCGCCGTTTCAATTCCTTCACCATCACCTCGTCCTTCTTCGTCTTGACGACGACGCGGTCGCCGCGGCGGATGGGCGCGCCAGGCGAGACGATGATCACGTCGCCATCGCGATAGGCGGGCATCATGGAGTCGCCGGAAATTTCCAACGCGTAGGCGTGCTCATCGTTGACGGCCGGGAAAGCGATCTCGTCCCAGCCCTTGCCCGCCGGAAAGCCGCCGTCATCGAAAAAGCCGCCTACGCCCGCTTCGGCAAAGCCGATTAGCGGTACGGCCTGTGTCGTGGCGCCGTGATTGTCTGTGATCAGGCCCACGAAGCTATCGATGGTGGTGCCGGTGGCGGCGAGTGCCTTGGCCACCGACTCGGTAGATGGCCAGCGCGGGCGGCCATCCGGGGTGATGCGCTTGGAGCGGTTGAAGGTGGTGGGATCGAGGCCGGCGCGTTTGGCGAGCGCCGAAGCGGAGAGGCCCGAACGCGCGGCCAGCCGATCAAGCGCGCTCCAGATTTGGGCATGGGTCAGCACCGCGGGCCTCTCCGAGTTCGAGATTATTATCCGATGCTAGGAATTGTAACCCGAAAGCGAGGGCGTTCCAGCCCTTTTTGGGTTCTTGCTGTTTTAGGAGGCCGGGGGCCGCTCCCGCGGCGCCCTGGCCAGACGTCCGATCAGCCAGATCGGGATGACGATGGCCGCGCCAAGCAGGAAGTAGCGCCAGAGCCAGACTACCAGGTCGAAACCCATGTCCCAGAGATGCAGGAATAGCCGACGCACGCTCTGAATGATGTTCCACGGATCGAAGCCGATCGCGTGCAGCACGACGCCGACCAGGATCGACAGCAGCACAAGACGGCCAAGCACCGCCAGCGGTGGGCCGCCCAGAAAACGGCTGACATAGTCGTTCGTCATGAGACTCTCCCTCTGGGATTTCTATATCACGATTGAAGTGCGCCACGCCTGGGTTTCGGCAGCGCCAATCCGGTCTGCGCGGCTTCGATGCCTTCCAGCATCTTCTCCAAAATTTCCAACCGGTCGGCTTCACCGGGCGGTTTGTCCCAGCGCAATCGGCTGATGCGGGGAAAGCGCATGGCGACCCCAGAGCGGTGGCGGCTTGATCGCTGCAAGCCCTCGAAGGCGACTTCCAGCACCAAGCCCTTGTCGCGGTCGTGCACAACCTCGCGCACCGGGCCGAAACGCTCGATGGTGTTGCGGCGGACGAAGCGGTCGATCTGCAACAGTTCCTCGTCGGTGAAGCCGAAATAGGCTTTGCCTACCGGCACCAGCACGTCCTCGCCATCCTCTGTCGTCCAGGCGCCGAAGGTATAGTCGGAATAATACGACGAGCGCTTGCCATGGCCGCGCTGGGCATACATCAGCACCGCGTCGATGGTGAAAGGATCGCGCTTCCATTTCCACCACTGGCCTTTCGGCCGCCCGGGCAGGTAGGGCGCGTCGCGACGTTTGAGCATGATGCCTTCCACCGCGGCGGCATCATCCCCCGCGCCGGCAGACTTGGGATCGGCACGCGCGGCGGCTAATTGCTCCCAGCTCGCGAAAGGCACCAGCGCAGAGAGATCGACACGCGGGTCGCCAAGCCGTGTAATGAATTTTTCCAGCCGCGCCCGGCGCTCGGCGAACGGCTGCTCGCGCAAGTCGTCGCTGCCGTCGACCAGCAGGTCATAGGCGCGCAGATGCGCGGGAAAGTCGGCCATCAGCTTGGGCGTGACAGCCTTGCGGTTGAGCCGCTGCTGCAATTCATTGAACGACTGCACGCGCCCATCGCGCATGATCAAGAGTTCGCCGTCGATGGTGCCCGGAAGACGCAGCGCGGAGGCGAGATCGGGGAAGCTTTTTGAGACATCTTCGCCGGTGCGGGAATAAAGCCGGGTAACTAATTCGCCATTTTCGGTCCGCCCGGTCACCGCCTGCACACGCGTGCCATCCCATTTCCACTCCGCCATGTAATGCGAGGGATCGAGTGCCGGAAAATCCGCTTCTTCGATCGCATGCGCCAGCATGGCGGGACGGAAGGGCGCGGCGTCGGTGTTAAGCGGCTTGCCGGCGCGCCCTTCCAGCCAGGCGAACAACTCGCTGTAAGGCGGCCTCAGCCCTGGCCAGAGCAGTTCGATCTCATGCGGATCCTTGTCGCCCAGCGCGGCGGCGGCGGTTTTCACCAGCCGCGCCGAGACGCCGATGCGCAAGCCGCCGGTGATGAGCTTGAGCAGCGCCCAGCGGCCGGTTTCGTCCAGCGCGTCGAGCCAGCGCGCGAGTTGCGCGGGCAGCTGCGCCTTGCCGAGCGTGGACAGGGTTTCGACCACATCGGAAAGAGAAGGTGCGGCGTTTGGCCGGTGATCGGGGTCCGCCGGCCACATCAGCGCGATGGTTTCCGAGAGGTCGCCGACGTAATCGTGCGAGAGCGCGAACAGCACCGGGTCGGTGCGCTCGGCGATCAGCGCGCGGATCATGCCGGGCTTGGCATATTGGAACGACAGGGCGCCAGCGAGCGCCGCCAGGGCGTAGCCGCGTTCGGGGTCTGGCGTGGTGCGAAAATATTCCGTCATCAGGCGCAGCTTGTTGTTGCGCCCATGTTCATAAGCGAGGCGGTCGAGCAATTCGGCGAAGCGGTTCATGCCGGCGTGCCCGCGTTTTCGCCGCCAGGGCTGACCCCGTCGGTCTCGTCCTCGTCGCCATAGCCAACAATGTCGAGCGGGCGGGCCTTCAACCCGCGCGTCTGACACCAATGTACCAACGCATCTTCTTGCCCGTGCGTCACCCAGATCTCGCCTGCGCCGGTCGCGCCGATGGTGTTGGTCAACCCGTCCCAGTCGGCATGGTCGGAAATCACCAGCGGCAATTCGATCTGACCCTGCCGCGCGCGGGCGCGCACGCGCATCCATCCCGACGCAAAGCAGGCAACTGGATCCGGGAAGCGCCGGGTCCACAGATCCTTGATCGCCGATGGCGGGGCCAGCGTAATCGTCCCGGCAAGCTCTGGCTTTTTTGCGCCGCGCACCAACGCGAGCGGACCGAGATCGATGCCGCGCGTCACATAATAATTAGTGATGTTCTCCATCGCGCCGTGCAGATAAATCGTTTTGTCGTAGCCGGCCCGACGCAGCATCGCGATTACGCGCTGCGCCTTGCCAAGCGAATAGGCGCCGACGAGATGCGCACGTTCTGGAAACAATGCGGCCGACCGCAATAATTTTTCTACTTCACCTTCGGCATCGTGATGGCGGAAGACCGGCAGGCCGAATGTGGCTTCGGTGATGAAGACATCGCAGGGCACCAGCTCGAAAGGCGCGCAGGTCGGGTCGGGCACGTCCTTATAGTCGCCCGAGGCGACGATGCGCATGCTGTCGTATTCCACCGCTATCTGCGCGGAGCCGAGCACATGGCCGGCGGGATGAAAGGTCGCCCTGATGCCGTTGAGGTCGATAGTCTCGCCGTACTTCACCGCCTGGGTATGCCCGGCAAAATTGTCGCCGTAGCGCAGCCGCATGATGTCTAGCGTCTCCTGCGTGGCCAGCACGGCGCCATGACCGGCGCGCGCGTGGTCGGAATGGCCATGGGTGATCAGCGCCTTGTCCACCGCCCGTGTGGGATCGATGTGAAACCCGCCACGTTTGCAGCAAACCCCGGAGGGGGTCGGCAGAAGGATGTCTTCGGGACGCATAAGACCTAGATATGCTTTGCTTTCGCTTCTGCGAGCCTTGAGGTGACGCGTGCAATTGCTCTCGACCCTGTTCCTATCCTCCGGCGACCTGATCGCCGACCGCCGCTATGCCTGGGCGCAGGACCGTGAATCCAAGGGGGATTTGGCGGGCGCCGCGGAACTTCTGGAACAGGCGCTGGAGCTGACGCCGGGCTATGCCTCGGCCTGGTTCGCTTTGGGAGAGCTGCGCGAAAAGCTCGGCGATACGGACGGCGCCGCCGCGGCCTATCGCCAGGCGCGCGAGGCTGATCCGGACGATCGCCATGGCGCTGTGCTCAATCTTATGCGGCTGAACGCAGCAGAGCCGGGCGGTATGCCCCCCGCCTATGTGCGTACGCTGTTCGACCATTACGCGCCGGACTTTGATCGGTCGTTGACCGAAGGCCTGAACTATTCCGCGCCCAGGCTGTTGCTGACGGCGGTGGAGGCGGCGGGGCGCGGCGCTGGGAGAGCGATGCATTTCGCCGCCATGCTGGATCTCGGTTGCGGCACCGGCCTGGCAGGCGCGGCCTTTCGCGCGAAGGCGGACAGGCTGGTTGGCGTCGACCTCTCGCCGCGCATGATCGAGCAAGCGAGACAAAAGAATATCTATGATCGACTCGAAGTCGGCGACCTCTTGGGATTTCTGGCGGTAGAACAGGGCGCCGGAAATAAATACGCATTAATTCTCGCTTCCGACGTCTTCGCCTATCTGCCCGATCTCGCGCCGGTTGCGCGTGCGGCGTCCGCGGTGCTCACGCGCGGCGGGCTTTTTGCTTTCAGCGTGGAGAGCAATGACGGCGAAGGGGTCGAGCTGGGCGAGACATTGCGCTTCTCTCACAGTGCCGGCCATGTCCGCGGCTCGCTGGAAGGTGCGGGACTGAAACTGCTCGGCCTCGATTCTGCCTCGACCCGCACGGAAAAAGGCTGCCCGGTGCCGGGTTTGATTGCCGTGGCCGTAGCGGAAAGCGAATGACCTTGCTGGAGCGCATCGAAACCAGGCCTTTGCTGCCCGAACCGTTCGAGAAATGGTTTGCGGCCCGCGGCTGGACTCCGCGCAAGCACCAGCTCGACCTGCTGGCCAAGGCGCAGGCGGGGCGCTCGGCGCTGCTGATCGCGCCCACCGGCGCGGGCAAGACACTGGCGGGATTTCTACCCACCCTGGTGGAGCTCAGCGCTGCGCGTCCGCCTCAGGGAAGCAAGAAGCTCATCTCCACCGGCCGGGATATCCGCCGCGAAGGCGGGTTGCACACGCTCTATATCTCGCCCTTGAAGGCGCTCGCGGTCGATATCGCCCGCAACCTGGAAACGCCGGTGGCGGAGATGGGCCTGCCCATCCGCCTGGAGACGCGCACCGGCGACACCCCGGTGTCGAAGCGCCAACGCCAGCGCCGCGATCCGCCCGACGTCCTGCTCACCACCCCGGAGCAGGTCGCATTGCTGCTCGCTTCCGCCGACGCGCCTTTTCTGTTCGGCTCGCTCAAGCGCGTGGTGCTGGACGAACTGCATTCGCTGGTCACCTCAAAGCGCGGCGATCTGCTCTCGCTCGGCTTGGCGCGGCTATTTCGCTTGGCGCCGCAACTCACCAGCGTCGGGCTTTCGGCCACCGTTGCGGAGCCGGACGATCTCTGCCGCTTCCTGCTGCCGCAGCCGGTGGACGGTGAAGCGCGCGCCGATCTGGTCGTCGCGGGTGGCGCCGCCGCACCGGAAGTCTCCATGCTCGACACCAAGGAGCATTTGCCCTGGGCCGGGCATGGCGCACGCCATGCGCTCGGCGAAATTTACGATCTGATCAAGCGCCATAAGACCACGCTGATTTTCGTCAACACGCGGAGCCAGGCGGAAGGCCTATTTCAGGACCTCTGGCGCATGAACGACGACAACCTCGCCATTGCGCTGCATCACGGCTCGCTCGATGTCGGCCAGCGTCGCCGCGTGGAAGACGCCATGGCGGAGGGCAAGTTGCGCGCGGTGGTCTGCACATCCTCGCTCGATCTCGGGGTGGACTGGGGCGATGTCGATCTGGTCATCAACGTCGGCGCGCCGAAAGGATCTTCGCGTCTGATGCAGCGCATCGGCCGCGCTAATCACCGCCTCGACGAGCCATCGCGCGCGGTGCTGATCCCGGCCAACCGCTTCGAAGTGCTGGAGTGTCAGGCCGCGCTTGGCGCCGTCGCGGATAATGCGCAGGACACACCGCCCGCGCGCACCGGTGCGCTCGACGTGTTGGCGCAGCATGTGCTCGGCTGTGCGGTGGGCGAGCCTTTCCGCAGTGATGATCTCTACAAGGAAATCCGCGCGGCCGCGCCTTACTCAGCGCTCACGCGCAAGGATTTCGACGACGTCGTCGATTTCGTCGCCACCGGCGGCTATGCGCTGAAGGCCTACGAGCGCTTCGCCAAAATCCGTCAGGGGCAGGACGGACGTTGGCGCATCACGCATCCGCGCATCGCACAGCGCTACCGCATGAACGTCGGCACCATCGTTGAGGCCGACATGCTGAAGGTGAGGCTGGTGCGTTCGCGCGGGGCCAAAACCGCCATTCCGCGGGGCGGGCGGCTGCTCGGACAAGTGGAGGAATATTTCATCGAGACATTGGCGCTCGGCGATACCTTCGTCTTCGCCGGGGAAATCTTGCGCTACGAAACGCTGGTTGAGGACGAGGTCTATGTCTCACGCGCCGCGGACGAAGACCCGAAAGTTCCCGCTTATGAAGGGGGCAAGTTCCCGCTTTCGACTTACCTTGCCGCGCGCGTGCGTGATCTCATCGCCGATCACCACGCCTGGCGCGCGCTGCCTGAACAGGTGCGCGAATGGCTGGAGATCCAAGAATGGCGCTCGCTTCTGCCGCCGGCGGGCGATCTGCTGGTGGAAACCTTTCCGCGCGCCACCAAGCATCATCTGGTCTGCTACCCGTTCGAAGGCCGGCTCGCCCATCAGACGCTCGGCATGCTGTTGACGCGGCGGCTAGAGCGCGCGCGGCTGCGCCCGCTCGGTTTTGTCGCCAACGAATATGCATTGGCAGTATGGACTCTGGGCGATGTCGGTCAGGTCATCGAGGACGGCAGATTGTCGCTAGCGGCGCTGTTCGACGAGGACATGCTGGGCGACGACCTGGAAGCGTGGCTCGCCGAATCCGCGCTGATGAAGCGCACCTTCCGCACCTGCGCCATCATCGCCGGGCTGATTGAGCGCCGCTTTCCGGGCGAGGAAAAATCCCGCCGGCAGGTCACGATCTCGACCGATCTCGTCTATGACGTACTGCGCAAGCATCAGCCCGACCATGTGCTTCTCCGCGCCGGGCGGGCGGATGCGGCTACGGGCTTGCTCGACATCCGCCGTCTTGGCACCATGCTCGCGCGCATCAGGGGGCGAATCATCCACAAGGCGCTCGACCGCGTTTCGCCGCTGGCGGTGCCGGTGATGCTGGAGATCGGCCGCGAGTCAGTTTATGGCGAGGCATCGGATGTGCTGCTGGCGGAAGCCGCCGACGAGCTGGTGAAGGAGGCGATGGGGTGACCACAAGTCCCGCTCATTCCCGCGCAAGCGGGAATCCAGACGATGATTTTTCCGCGGCCTCTGAGGCTCCGCTTCCGCAGAGAGGAGCGGATACTGTCATCGCTGTTGCCAATATCGAGGTCGTCGCCGATTGCGGCGGCGCGCTCTATTGGCCGGAGGAAGGTCTGCTCGTTGTCTCCGACCTGCACCTGGAAAAGGGATCGAGCTTCGCCCAGCGCGGCGTGTTCCTGCCGCCTTACGATACCGCGGCGACCCTGACGCGGCTGGGCCTGTTGATCGCGCGCTACGCGCCGCGTTGCGTGATCGCACTGGGCGATAACTTCCACGACGGCGGCGGGGCGGATCGCCTGCACGACAGCGACCGCGGCAATTTGCGCGCGCTGCAGCGCGGCCGCGACTGGATCTGGATCGCCGGCAATCATGATCCTGAACCCGCGAAACGCATCGGTGGGCGCTTTGTCGCCACCTTGGCGGTGGGTGCGCTCACCTTCCGGCATGAACCGACGAGGAAGGCGCCGGACGGCGAGATCGCCGGGCACTTGCATCCGGTGGCGCGGGTGACGCAGCGCGGCCGGACTGTCAGCCGCCGCTGCTTCGCCCTCAACGGCAGGCAGGCCGTGATGCCGGCTTTCGGCGCCTACACCGGCGGCCTTAACATCCGTCACCACGCCTTTGCGGAAGTGTTCGGCACGCTTGCCTTTACCGCGCATATGCTGGGCGATGGTCGGCTCTATGCCTTCACGGCCAAGCGCTGCCTGCCGGATTAGTCCCTTCGGAATACCACGCTGGCGAACCAGCCGGTGAGCAGCGCCAGCATTGCCGTTGCCAGACCGTAGAGCAGGCTATAGTCGCGCGCGGCGACAGCGACGAATTGCTCGAAGCCGACCTTGATTACTTCCAGCGCCGAGTTTGACTGCGCGACCATCGCGCCGTCGGCGAACAGCTTCACGTCAACCTCGTAAATCCCGAACGGCACATTCGGCGGCATTGGGACGTCCGCCCGGAACAGGTTCGGGGTGAGGAAGGTCACGGCTTTCTCGCGTCCGACATAGAGCCCGTGCTCCTTCTTGAGTCGCACGAAGGCTTGCCGGAACGGATCCTCCTTCACCACGTCGGCGATATCGGGACCCATGCGTTGCGGCAGCTGGAAATTGTTGAATCCGACCTGCAACCGGCGCAGCGTGTCGGCGTCGGCGATGGCTTCCGTCGGCTTATTGGAAAGCACGGCGAGATAGCTTGGCACGTTTACGAAGTTGCGCGCG
>JAXDOO010000474.1:0-4517 GCA_034668865.1 Alphaproteobacteria bacterium | reverse complement strand
CAAACCCGCGTCATGCCCAAGCGCCTCGCATCGCCCCGCAGCTTCCGACATATCGAGACGTGGGTTTTCGATCTCGACAACACGCTCTACCCGCATCACCTCAACCTCTGGCAGCAGGTGGACGAGCGCATCCGCCTCTATATCGAGCGTTTGCTGAACCTGCCGAAGGATGACGCTTTCCGGCTGCAGAAGGATTATTACCGGCGCTATGGCACGACTCTGCGCGGCTTGATGCTGGAGCACGGACTGCAGCCGGACGATTTCCTCGATTTCGTGCATGAGATCGACCACTCGCCACTGGAGCCCAATCGGCAGCTTGGCGCCGCCATTGAGAAGCTGCCAGGCCGTAAGCTCATCCTCACCAACGGCACGCGCAAACATGCTGACGCCGTGATGCAGCGCCTCGCCATTGACGAGCATTTCGAGGACGTTTTCGACATCAAGGCGGCGGAGCTGGAGCCGAAACCGTCACCGCAGACCTATGAGCGGTTCCTCGCGCGTCACGGCGTCGATGCGCAGAAATCGGCGATGTTCGAGGACCTCGCGCGCAATCTCGCAACGCCGCATTCGCTCGGCATGACCACCGTGCTGGTGATCCCGGAAGGCACGCGCGAAGTCTTGCGCGAGGACTGGGAGCTGGAGGGCCGCGACGCCGACCACGTCGATTACGTCACCGACGATCTGGTCGGTTTCCTTGAGAAGATCCGCGCGCCCGGCCGATAAGTCAGGCCTCAACCGCCTCCGGCTTGAACCGCATCGCGGCGATGGCGCCAAGCGCGCAGAACAGCACGAAGACGACGAGCTGGGCGACCAGGAACGGCATCTCCGCCTGCGTCGGCGCCAAGGGCTGCAGGAAACTGATTTTCAGGAAGGCCTGCGCCACCAATACGAAGACGTTGAGATAGAGCGCCAGCAACGCGCCGCCGACATAGACCCAGCGCCAGACGCCGACGAGCTTGTAGACACAGAGCGCGAGCAAGGTCGGCAGCAGCACGGCCAGCGAAATGAAGCCGAAAATCTGGGAGGGAAGCAGCGGCGAGAGCGGGACCGGGAACATGAACCCGGTGACGCTGGTCAGCACCGTGGTGAAGAGGAAGACCGCGGTCCATCCGTCGTTCTGTCTACCGTTCAACATGTGCCACACCACGATCAGGCCGGTGCCGATGGCGACCAGGCTGATGACCACGTGCAGCAGGGTGAAAGTTTGGATCGTCATTCCGAGGATCATGACCGCCCTCCCTATTTGACGGCCTATTCTATTCCCTCCGCGCCGCCCCGGCTATTGACCCAACGGGCTGCTGCCATTGACAAGCGCGCCGTCACCGCGCGACACAACCAAGTCCCTGCAGTAAAGGAAAAGTGAGCAATGTCGCAGTCCGGGCTGGCCAAAATCATCGATGACGCATTCGAGCAGCGCGACGGCGTTGGCCCCGCGACCAAAGGCGAAATCCGCGATGCCGTGGAGGCCGCGCTTGACCTGCTCGACCGCGGCGAGGCCCGCGTTGCCGAGAAGCAGGCAGACAGTTCCTGGCGCGTCAATCAGTGGCTGAAGAAGGCCGTGCTGCTGTCGTTCCGGCTCAACGACATGGAGGTTATTTCCGGCGGGCCCGGCGACGCGGTCTGGTGGGACAAGGTGCCCTCGAAATTCGCCGGCTGGAGCGCGGAGAAGTTTCGCGCCGCAGGCTTTCGTGCCGTACCGGGCTCGATCGTGCGCCGCTCGGCCTATATCGCGCCCAACGCCGTGCTGATGCCGTCCTTCGTCAATCTCGGCGCTTACGTGGACTCCGGCACAATGATCGACACCTGGGCCACGGTCGGCTCCTGCGCACAGATCGGCAAGAACTGCCACATCTCCGGCGGCGCTGGCATCGGCGGCGTGCTCGAGCCGTTGCAGGCCGGGCCGGTGATCATCGAGGACAATTGCTTTGTCGGTGCGCGCTCGGAAGTGGCTGAAGGCGTAATCGTGCGCACCGGCTCGGTGCTGTCGATGGGTGTCTTCATCGGCGCTTCCACCAAGATCGTCGACCGTGACGGCGGACAAGTTATGCAAGGTGAGGTTCCCCCCTATTCGGTGGTCGTTCCCGGCACGCTGCCAGGCAAGGCCAACGGCCCGGGATTGTACTGCGCCGTCATCGTCAAGCGGGTGGATGAGAAGACGCGGTCGAAGACCAGCATCAATGAATTGCTGAGGGATTGATTGGATCTGTCGATTTCACTACGGGGGCAAACTGATGTCAGTGACGCCGCTTCTTTTTTCTTTCCGGGGAAGAATCAATCGAGCCAAGTATTGGTTGATTACGATCCTCTCGATTCTCCTGGTCGGAGTCGTCGTCTTTGCGGCGGTTATGCTCATGTCCTCGCAAGCTACCGGCACTATCATCCTAGCCCTCGTCCTTCTCGGCATCCTCGTCATAGGAGTTGTGTGGTCCGGGCTGGCCGTTGGTGCAAAGCGATTGCACGATCGGGACAAGTCTGCTTGGTGGCTGCTGCTGTTCTATGTGGCGCCTAGCGTCCTTGAAGGTATCGGCGACCATCTCGATGCCCCTGTGGCGTACGCAGTTTACCTGCTAGAATTTGGAATCTGGCTTTGGGCACTCATCGAGCTCGGTGTCCTCCGCGGCACGAGCGGACCCAACGAATACGGACCCGATCCACTGCAATCGGCGTCCGCAACACAGCCAGCTTGACGGTTGAGCCAACGCTGCGGCTAATGCGGCCATGAGCGCCGATCCCCTCGTCATTGCACAGGAATTGCTGCGCTGCCCTTCCGTCACACCTGCGGAAGGCGGCGCGCTACGCTATCTCGAAGTTGTGCTGAAAGGCGCCGGGTTTGACGTGCATCGCATGACGTTCAGCGAGCCCGGCACGCCCGCCATTGAAAACCTCTATGCCCGCATCGGCAGCGGCGCACCGAACATCGTATTCGCCGGCCATACCGACGTAGTTCCGGCGGGTGACGAAAGCGCCTGGCGGCATGCGCCGTTTGCCGGCGACGTTGCGAACGGCCAACTCTATGGCCGCGGCGCCGTCGACATGAAGGGCGGCATCGCCTGCGCGGTTGCCGCCGTGCTGGATCATCTGGCGAGCAACGGCGGCAGGCCGAAGGGCTCGATCTCCTTTCTGATCACCGGTGACGAGGAAAGCGTTGCAGTCAATGGCACGGTCAAGCTGCTGGCCTGGGCCGCGACGTGCGGAGAGAAATTCGATCACTGCATTCTCGGTGAGCCGAGCAACGTGCAAGCACTGGGCGACACCATCAAGATCGGGCGGCGCGGCTCGCTCAACGGCATCCTCACCGTCAGCGGCCGTCAGGGACACGTGGCTTATCCCGACCGCGCGGAAAACCCGGTGCGCGGACTCGTTGCCCTGATGAGCGCGCTGATGACCGAGCCGCTCGATGCCGGCAGCGCGCATTTTCAGCCATCGAACCTGGAATTCACTTCGATCGATGTGGGCAATCCCACGGTCAATCTCATCCCCGGCGAGGCCAAGGCGCGCTTCAACATCCGCTTCAACGACTGCCACACGCAGGAATCGCTCAAGCAATTGACAGAGCAGCGCGCGGTCAAGGCCGCGGGCGGACGTGTGCGTTTCACGTTTCAGTGGGAGCCGTCGAACGCCGACGTCTTCGTGGTGGAGACCGGGCCTTTCACCGACCTCGTCGCCGGCGCGGTCGCGGAAGTGACGAAGCGCAAGCCGGAATTGTCCACCACCGGCGGCACCTCCGACGCGCGCTTCATCAAGAATTACTGCCCGGTGGTGGAATTCGGATTGGTCGGACAGACCATGCATCAGACCGACGAGCGCGTGCCGCTGAGCGACCTCACCGCCCTCACCGCGATCTACCGGCGGGTGCTGGAGAAGTATTTCGGGTGAGGGATTTTGCCTTTTGCGTGCTTCACACTGGGCCGGAATGACAAAAGCTTCCTTGTTTTAAAACTTGCACCGATGTGGGAAGGTAAGCGACTTAACCCGGGGGGGGGTGGCGATGATAAAGGCCAAGGTCTATTTTGCGGCGACTGCTCTGCTGCTCATGGGTGCAGCGGAAGGTGCGGCGCAGACTACCTTTGAGTGCAAGCCGCCCAAGTCCAAAGTGGTCGCGTCCTCTATAGGCAAAATCACCTCTGTAAGCGTTCCGGATTACGCCGAGTTATTCGGAACCGGGCTCGGAACTACGATCACGCAGGGCAGCGGAGACTGTGTCGTCGTGGAGATTTCTGCGCTGGTTGGCTCAAGCAACCCGGCAATCGTTGCCCCAGAAATACGTGTATTGCTCGACAACACTCCTTCGAGTTTTCCGGCGAAAGTGATCTGGCCGGCACTCGGGGCCAGTTCCGCCAATTTTATTTTCCCAAAGGTCGCCGCGGGAACTCACCGCGTTCGTGTGCAATTTGCTGTCCCAGCAGGACGTCCTTCCACGACTCGAGCACTGGTGCAACATTACAACGTGATTATCCATCACGCGCCGCCACCGTGAGACGGCGTAGGTCTCAATAATCCACGCGGACCAAATAAAG
>JAXDOO010000473.1:0-3691 GCA_034668865.1 Alphaproteobacteria bacterium | reverse complement strand
CCCTCAGCCGCCAGGTTTGCACCGCCGCATCCCCTGTCAAATGGCTCACGATCGGCGTCAGCGACTCGGTCCTGCCGGAGAATTCCGGCGCCAGCGCAAGGCGGAATTCTCCCTGCATCGGCGTCTTGAACAGCACGCTGAACTCGCCGGGCCGATCTTCGCGCAACTCGAGATAGGCCGGACGAACTTCGTGGGCGAGCGACGCTACCGCGGACAGCCAACAAATGACGAAGGCCGCAATGCAAGCGGCCGCGATCCTTGCCCGAATACAGACAAGCCAGGTGCGCGGATTGCGGGGGTGATTGCCGCTCATTGCCCGGCCCTGGCTGTTGCGGTGGCGGGGACAAGCAACGGCTTCACATCCTCATCGACGACAACGTCATACTTTTTTTGTAGCTCGGCGAAATAGCGCTTTTTCGCCACCTCCTCCTGATCGCGCCGCCATTCGTCCAGAAGCCGCCCGCGCACCTCGGCAAACGACTGCACCCGCGAATTCTCAAACGCCGAAACGCGCACGAGGTGAATGCCAAAGCCCGACGTGACTGGTCCACTCCAGATACCCGGTTCGAGCGCTAACAGCGCGCGTGCGAATTCGGGCCCCAACATTCCCGTAACCGACCGTTCATCCTCTTTGTGGAAGTTGGACCCGAGCAAAGACCGGTCGCCCATGGCACCGGTACCTTCCTCTACAGCGCCGGATAAATCGGCGAGCATACTCTTCGCATCCGAGACGGGATCAGTACGGGGGGCGGAATTGAAGTAGATTTGCCTGAACGATACCCGCGTGCCGGTTCGAAATCTTTCCGCGCCGGCTTCGTAGAGCTGCTGCAGCTCGGCTTCCGTGGGTTCAGCGCGCCGCAAAGTGCCTTCGATCAGGAAGGTCATCTTCTGCGCCAGCCGCCGGCGGATGACCGTGTCGTTCTCATCCAATTTCATGTCCCGCGCTTCGCGCGCAAGCAGCTCCTCGTTGAGAAACTCCGCAACAAGCCCCTGCAGTTCCTCGTGCGTCGGCGCACGCTGCCGTTGCAGCGTCCAGGTTTCTGTGAGCCATCGCACCTCGCCCTGACCTATGTGGATTTGCTTCCGCTGCTGCTCGACGCCGTCATCGGTGCGATTGAGCAAAGCGTGAGCGCCAAACAGCACGGCGCCGATAATGAAAAAATGGATTAAGGGTTCCTGAAGCGGCTTCATGACTTGCTCAAACTTTCATACAGTTATCGAGAAATCCGGAAGTGGGTTTCGGTCTCCATTGGGCGCTAAGTGGCTTTAACCGCCCTTTTGAAGATCGCCTTCACCGGCACACGGTGACAATGCGTCCATAGGCATCCACGGCCTGCCCGCAACTGGGCACCGCCACCACGGGTGCATAGACAGCGCCAGCCGTAGCACCGACGGCCACCGCGCGGCGCGTGGTGCGGCGGGCAACACCGGCATAGCTCACCGGCGTAAGCGGGCGGCCGACCCCGGCTTCCGCCGACGATACGAAGGAGGCCTGCGAGTTCATTGGCAGGGTCCCGTTCCAGAAGAGGCCCGGGGCGCCGACAACGATGGCCACTGAAAACCGCATCAGAGTTGTCGATGAGCGGATCATTTCTTTCCTCCTGTCGTCGCGGCACCTTGCGGAAGTTCATCGATGTCGGTGAGTTCGCTCAGCGCAACCTTCTTGGAGCCCTGGGCAGGTTTGAATGCGAAGGCGTCGGCCGGGACCTCCGTGCGCCATTCCTTGATGCGCAGCGTGTATTGCGGCGCGCCCGCTATTGTCTTGCTGGTGATGACATATTTGCGGGGGATCGGGCGCGGACCGGATTCGATCCAGATCTGCCAGTCGGTCTCTTCGTTGCGGAAGGCAAGATGCTCGCATTCGATGCCATCAATCACGCCGAAGCCGATATGTGCGCTCTCGATGACGTCCGCCATCATGACGTCGAAGGCATCGGAGAACAGAATGTCGGCGCCCGGCGCCGTTACGCCGTGCTTGTCGCGCAGCAGATCGATCAGCTTGTCGATCGAGCCGGGAGCTTCCACCTGCGCGAAACCGTTGGCGTCCTTGTTGTTGATGCTCAGTGTCTTGCCGTCGAAGACAATCTCAACGTCGGTGTAGCCTCCCGTGCGGGTGACGCGCAGCTTGTCCGGACGACTCAACTGCACCTGGCCGGAAGTGGTGAACTGAATTTTCTGCAGGCTGGGCGTGATCACCTCGATGTCGGAGTCGAAAGTGATCGAGAGCGCCTTCTGGCCCGACACGTAGTCGGTCATCGCCTTGAGGAGCTTCCCGGCGTCGCTGCTTTGCGCCTTGGCGCTGCCGCTGAAGCCGAGGCTCCCCGCCAATATCGCGCCGGCAAATAAGATCGGCCATCGCGCCGTCCGGCGGGCCGATACCCGGGCCGTTTGTTTGCTGATCATCGCATACCCTCCTGCAATCCGTTTTCTTGCTGGAATGTTAGGATGCGCGCGCAAGCCCGCACATTGGACGTAAGGGCAATGGACGACCTCTGAAGATTAGGGGTGAACCTATACCTCGGCATAGGTTTGCGCGCGCCTGTGGGGCGTCCCAGCAAAGCCTTCTTCAACGCTGTGGCGCTTCATGCTTGGAAGGTGCATAATTTATCTGGACCACACCGCTATTGTGGCCTGAGGCAATCCTCGACAGGAGTGACAGCATGAACGAGTCGCTTCACCCGGCGGCTTCCCACCATCTGCCGTCTTTCATCACCGCACCGGGTGAAACGGACGTGCTCATGGTGGTGATGGCTGTGATCCTGGTGATTGCCGTTCTGGGGTTCGGCAGCCTGTTCTTTCGCTTGCACACTTTGCCTGAGCGCATGGCCCATAGATCCCACAAGCTGCAATTCGAGATCGTCGCTGTCCTGGGGCTTCTTGCGCTCTTTACCCACATTCATCTTTTCTGGGTAGCCGGCCTGCTGCTGGCGCTGATCGACATTCCCGATTTTGGCGGCCCGCTCAAACGGATCGCGGGATCGACCGAGAAGCTCGCCGGGCTGGGGCCAGGCGAAGGCGCCGTGGACCTACCGCACGAGACTGCCGTGGAAGTTCCGCACGAGACTGGTGCCGTTGTCGAGCGCGAGGCGCCAGTGCCGGCAACACCCAAGGTCGCCGCAGCCGGCACGAGGAAATAAGCCATGCTTGAAATTATTCTCTGCTCGCTGGTGACCATCCTTCCGGACTATCTCTACCGCCGCTATGTCCAGAACAAGCGGATCGGCAAGGAAATAACCTTTTACTCCGTCTGGTTCGAGCTGAGGTGGGGGATCACTGGCTGTCTGATTCTCGCTGTGGGCTTAATCACAGTGGTTTTCTACAACCACCCGTCCACGACCAACGTCACTTTGTTTTTCAGGACGATCCCGATCGTCCCGGAGACGAACGGACGCGTTGCCGAGGTGTACGCCGGCTTCAGCGGCCCGATCGACAAGGGCGCGCCGATCTTCAAGCTTGACAGTTCGGCGCAGGAGGCCGCTGCGGAGACCGCGCGCCGCAAGATTGAGGAGGTCAACGCCGAGATCGCGTTGGCGCAGATTGATATCGTGAAGGCCGAAGGGCAGATCCAGGAGGCCAGGAGTTCTCACCAGCAGGCCGTGGACGAACTGGAGACCAAGCGCGAGTTGCAAAGGCGCAATCCGGGCATTGTCGCGCCGCGCGACATTGAGAAGCTTGAGCTTGTTGTGGAAGG
>JAXDOO010000472.1:0-3136 GCA_034668865.1 Alphaproteobacteria bacterium | reverse complement strand
GCATATGCTATTTGACCCCGGCCATAGTCTGGACGAACGGATCATCCGCGAACAGTTCGGATATTGACGCGTCCCATCCAGAGTCGGGAATAGGGCGTCGTAATCTGAACTGGGGAACACCCGCAGGGCGCGGCGCATTAGCGTTGGTTCACCGTCGAGTGGTCGTATGTCTCAGGAGAAGCGCATCAGGGTGGCCGTGCTCCTCAACAACGCGGCAGGCAATATTGTATGCCGTGACGGCCGGACGTTGAGCGAAACGCTTGCCGCAGCCTTCACGGGGTATGGGATCATGGGCAGCCTGGATTTTCTTTCGGCTACGGAGCTGAAAGCAGGCGCCAAGCGCGCCTTGTGGCAGGCCAAGAATAACCAGATCGACGCTGTCGTGGTCGGCGGCGGCGACGGCAGCATCGCATCCGTCGCAAGCGTATTTGCCGGCAGCGACGTTCCCATCGGTATCCTGCCGCTCGGGACCCTCAATCATTTCGCCAAGGATCTCGGCATCCCGCTCGCGCTCGAGCAGGCGGTGGCGCTCATTGCCGCCGGTCAGGTGCAATCCGTCGACCTCGGCGAGGTCAATGGCGAGATCTTCGTCAACAACTCCTCCATCGGGATCTATCCGTATCTCGTGCTCGACCGCCAGCGCCTGCAGGAACGACGTGGCATGCGTAAATGGACGGCGATGGCTTTCGCGATCTGGCGCACGTTGCGGTATTTTCCGCTGCGGCGGCTTCGCATTCGCGCCGGCGGGCTGGCGGAGCCATATCGAAGCCCCTGCGTCTTCATCGGCAACAACGAATATTGCGTAACCGGCCGGGCCGCCGGGAAACGCCAACGACTGGATGCGGGCGAATTATGCGTCTATGTCGCCAACCGGCAGAGCCGCCTGGCATTGTTCTGGCTCGCCTGCCGCTCGCTGCTTGGCTTCCTGGACCAATCGCGCGACCTGCGCGCCGTGAAAGTGCCTGACTTGGAAATCAGCTCACGCACCAGCCGGCTCCTGGTCGCGCTTGACGGCGAAGTGACGATACTGCGCCCGCCCCTGCGCTACCGGGCAAGGCCGAATGCGCTGCGGGTATTTGCGCCATAGTGAGGCTCGTAAGATTCAGCTAAACCGCCCCTCACAAAGACCGAAGCGAGCTATTACATAAGAGGCTCACCTTGCAAATTTTGAAAAGGAACGAGTCTTTATGGCTACGAAGAGAATCAACATGCCGCCTAAGGAAGCAGCTATCGAAGAGGCCCCTGTCCGGAAGGGACAACTGCGACCCACACAGGAGCGTTATCTGCTTCAGGTAGACCGGCAGACAAAAAGGAGCTTCGCTGCCGTTGAGGAAGCGCAAAAAGCGGGCGAGGCGGTCAAAAAGGCTTACCCGATGGTCATGGTGAGCATCTATGACACCGCGGAATCGGTCAGTACGCCGATTACCTAAGCGGCGCTAGGCCGCGACCAGCCGTTCGCCGGGGACGAAATCGTAATCCGCCGGCGAGTGGGGAGCGGACATGTCCATAAGTTTGTCACACAACATGCGTGCTTCTTCTCGCGCGGCTTCGGTGGCGAAGCGGCGCAGCAGAGTCATCAGCGCCTCGACGTCGCCGGGCATACTGCTCTCACAACGGGTAAGCACGCGCTCGACCATGCGCCGCTTCAGCCGGGATGCGTCGCCGGCTTCGCCCAGCAGCACGTCCTCGTGCATGGCTTCGATCGCCTCGCGGAAGGCCGGATAGGCCAAAGCTGGGAGACCCGCCTTGTCATAGAGCGCGCGGAAACCCGCATTGCATTTGCCGTGGACGAGCCCGTAGACACGTTTGAGCGACACACCGGACAGCTCGGCCAGCGACTCCTCGAACAAGGCGCAATTGCCGCAAAGCAGCGCGCGCAGCACGAGGCCGGCGGTAAGCTGCCCGGTTTCGCGCAGATGTCGCACCAGCGGGCCCACTTCCACCGTATCAGCCGCGATCGTGACGGTGGCCTTCTCGCAGGCTTCTGTCGCGATCCGCAGCGCCCGATCCTTGGCAAGCCAGGCGCGCGCGGCGACGAAATCGGCCAAAGTCTGCGAGAGTTTCGCAACCAGCGCCTGGCGCGTCGCTACCGGCAGATTGTCAGCAGCAAGGAGTGATTCACGGATGGCGGCGAGATGACCGTAGCGCGCGACGATACGGTCGATGGAAAACGGCGCGATGTCGGCATCGGGATTCTCGATCAACTCGAGGCAAGCCTCGGCGGGACCGACCTCCGCGATCGCGGCAGCAACCGAACGCTGCAGCATCGGGCGCCGCGCTATCGCCGCGACAATCTCGCGATGCCCGGTGGCGACCATGTCAACGAGATCAGCATCGACGAACAGCGGCGAACGCTCCAGGATCGGCACGGCTACAAAGGGCTGATCGGCGGCAAGCCCATGCACCACCGCGGGCGGCGCGGCCGGGCTTGAGGCAAAAGCCTCGGCCAGCGCGCGGCGCACCAGCGGCGCAGGATCGTCGAGCAGCATGAGCATCGCGCCTTCGCCGGCGGCGCGGTCATCCAGCGAAAGCGGAGATAAAAGATAGGCCCGCGCCAGCGCAGTGGCGCCGTCGGCCCGCTCGCCGGCGGACGCTGTACGCAGCCATTGCAGGAGCTCGCGGACGATCATGAGATCACTACGCGCTATACGGGACAACCGCTCTTCACGGTGCCGGCGCCACGCGCCAGCAAAGCCATCCTACAGGCAGTGGCTTAACAAAGAGTTCAGCATAACTCTTTACGAGTGTTACCAAATCGTTAACGCGGATGTCAGCCGCGGCCGTGGAAGATCCCCGCCACACCCGCGGCATATCCTGGAAAGATGAAGGGGACGGCCATTTGCTGGCGCCGGGAAGTGGGCGCCGCGAGGAGCTGGGTCTGCGCCGAAGCAGGCGCCGTGCGTGATATGGTTAATGCGCGGACCCACCCTCAGGATCGGCCGTGGCCGCGGTACCGGCGGCCCTGGCGCCTAGCCTTGGGCGCGTATCATGGTGTGGCCGTGCGGCGGCGATGACTGGATCGGCCTGCCCCGCCGGGGGCAATTATGGTAACGAGTGCCAACGCCGATTTTGCGAGGTGCGGGAACCGGTTGGGAGGGCGGAATGCAGCAGGAAAATGCTCAGCGACACCCTCGCG
>JAXDOO010000471.1:0-2678 GCA_034668865.1 Alphaproteobacteria bacterium | reverse complement strand
TGGTGCCGCCGCCCGGCCGGTTGTCGATGATGACCGGCTGTCCGAGACGCGCCGATAGCTGCGGTGCGATCAGCCGGGCGAGCACATCATTGGGCGAACCGGCCGTGTAGGGCAGGATCAGCTTGATCGGCTGGCTGGGATAAGATTGCGCATGCCCGGGCGCAGGCATCTCGTAGGCCAAGCAGACGGCGGCAATGGCAACCAGCAAACTCCGCATTGCGCTCATCGGTCTCCTCCGCACAAGCGGCCGCGATTGACTCGCTCGCCGGTCTCCCGAAAACACGATAGTGTAATCGCCAACTGTTGAAACGGGAAAGTGTTGCGATGATCCGTATCGCCATTCTTGCCTGCCTCTTCAGCTTCAGCCTCGGCGCCGCAGCTGCCTCTGCCTCCGATGACATGGTGCGGCTCGCCGGCGGCACCTTCACGATGGGTAGCGCGCGCGGGCTGACGGATGAGCGGCCGCCGCACAGCGTCACGGTCAAGGCTTTTTTGATCGACCGTCGCCCGGTGACCAATGCGGAATTCGCCGAATTCCTGAACAAGCTTGGCGCCACCTCGAATGCACGCGGCCAGCATCTGTTCGACTTCGACGACGCCGATGCGCGCATCCACAAAGTGCAGGGGCATTGGCGTGCCGATCCCGGCTTCGACAATCATTCGGCCAACGAGACGAGCTGGTACGGCGCACGCGATTATTGTGCCGCGCTGGGCAAGCGGCTGCCGAGCGAGGCCGAGCGTGAATTCGCCGCGCGCGGTGCGCAGGGGCGCAGCTATCCTTGGGGCGAGGCGCCGCCGGACGCCAGCCGCGCGCGCTACGGCATCGGCTGGACCAAGACCGTGCCGGTCGGCTCCTTCCCGCAAGGCGCGACGCCCGAAGGCGTGCTCGAACTCGCCGGCAATGTGCATGAATGGACCGCGAGCATCATGCGGCCCTATCCCTATCGCGCCGACGATGGGCGCGAGGAAGGCGATGCGCTCGCCGATCGCGTGGTGCGCGGCGGCGCGGCGGATACCGGGCCGGACACCTTGCGCGCCAGCTGGCGCGGGGCGAGCGTTTCGCGCGGCGCGCGGGCAGGCCATCACAATATCGGCTTTCGCTGCGTGAGGGATACCGAATAGGTGACTGCGCGGTTGGGCTGCAAAGCGCGCGCGCCCGGCCTATATTCCCCAAAACCACGCCGCAGGAGGAAGCCCGCGATGTGCCGCAATATCCGCACGCTGTTCAATTTCGAGCCGCCGGCGACCGAGGACGTAATCCGCGCCTCCGCGCTGCAATTCGTGCGCAAGCTCTCCGGCTTCAACAAACCATCGCAGGCCAATGCCGAAGCCTTTGACCGCGCGGTGCAAGAGGTATCCGGTGCCGCGCGCCGGCTGCTGAAATCGCTGGCGACCAACGCGCCGCCGCGCGACCGCGAGGTGGAGAGCGAGAAAGCCCGCGCCCGTTCGCGCGAACGTTTTGCTTGAAGGGGCTGGGCCCATGGAACTTTCGCGGCGTTGCAGCATTGTTGTTGATCGTCCAAGCGATGACTCCAACAATTGCCTGACAATTTAACGCGGCTCGCCCGACGCGCGAAGGGCTATAGGAGACAACATCATGCGTTCATTCGGATTTCGTACAGCGTTTGTCGCTCTGATTGCCCTCACGGGCGCCAGTCTGTCGTCCGCGGCTTATGCCGATACCGGCAGCATTCGGCTTTCGGTAGTCAAAGCCGGCTGGTTCCTCGGCGCTTCCGGCGGCAGCGGCACGCTGGTGTTCAAGGGAAAGCAATACCCGCTGTCGATTGGCGGCGTGAGCGGGGGCCTGGTGTTCGGCGCTTCGGCGACCGATTTTTCCGGCCGGGTCAGCAACATCCGCAGGCCGTCGGACGTCGCCGGCGTTTACGGCGCGGTCGGCGCGGGCGCTGCGGTCGGCGGCGGAGCTCGGGCGATCACGCTGCGCAACGAGAAGGGCGCGCTCTTGCAGTTGCAGGGCCGGCAGGCCGGATTGATGGTCAATGTCGACGTGAGCGGAATGGCGATCTCGCTGCAATAAGCGCGTAGGGCGCGGGTGCCGTTCAGATCCCGCGCTCTCGTTTCAACTGATCGATGTGGTTTGCCGGCAAGACATCCGGAAAGGGGCACGTCATGCGGCTGTTCCTATCCCTTGGCATCGTCGCCGCGGCGCTTGCCTTCGGCGCGCCGGCGGCGGCGCAGCAGCAGCAGGAGATCGACATGCGGCTGCGCTCCGCGGGCTTCAAGGCCCGCCCCGCGGCGACGGCGCAGGAGATCGATCTGCTCCGGCGCGCGCCGCCGCGCACGATGCTGTCGCGCACGGAGCAGGGGCGGCGTTACTACGTCTTTGCCGATCCCGATTTTTGCAAATGCGTCTATGTCGGCGACGAACAGGCGCTGCGGACATACCGGGACACGAGCACGAGCCCGACCCCGCCGCCGCCGGCCACGGAGATGGCGATCCGCGAGCTGGACACCGCGCTCGGACAAACCGCAATCTTCGGCCCACCGTTTTAGCTATACGCGCCTCGCGCGTGGGGTTTGCGTTTTCTATTGTCAAACAGCCCACGCATTTTTCCTCGTCTTGGCCGGGCTTGTCCCGGCCATCCACGTTGCTCCTGACTCGACACTCGTAAGACGTGGATGCCCGGCACAAGGCCGGGCATGACGGCAAGAGCGGATTC
>JAXDOO010000470.1:0-20341 GCA_034668865.1 Alphaproteobacteria bacterium | reverse complement strand
CTGCCAGCGCGGCTCGGCCTCGCGGGCGTTGTAACGGTCGATGGCCATGGATTCTTAGGCGTTTCAGGTGGTTAGCGTGGCGCGACTAGGAACACGAAAGAGCGAGCGGGGTCAACGGGCGGGCCCTGCGCGTTAGTGTGATTTGGCGCGTACTCGGGCGTGACGCGAACTATTCCCAAGGCTTCCTCCATCGCCGTCACTTCGTCGTCCGCGTCTCCGGGACGTAGAAGATAAGCAGGAACGCCACCACCGCGGCCGAGGCGGCGACGAACACGAACGAGGAGCCGTAGCCCAATATCTCCGCGATCACCGCGAAGAGTATGGGGCTCAAGGTCGCGCCGCCCTGGCCGGTCAAGCGCCAGACGCCGAGGAACATGCCGCGCGCTTCCGGCGGCGCGACGTCGGCGCCCACCGTCTGAATGGAGCTGCCGGTCAGCGCCTGCGCCGCCACCGCGAGGAAGAACAGCGCCACATACCAGGCAAAGGACAGCGGTATGAAGGCGCAGATGGCAAGCGCCGCCATCGCAATCGTCACGCCGCCGAAGCCGGGGACCATCGTGCGCTTTCGGCCGAAGTGGTCCATCATCCAGCCGGCGGTAAACGAGATCGGCAGGGTGATGATGGCGGCCGCGGTCGCGAGAAAGCCGAGCTGCGCGGGCCGGAGCTGATAGGCGAAGGCAGCGTAAAGGTCGAGCATGCCGGAATAGATCGGTCCACGGGCGAGACCTGCGAACAGCGCGACGCCAAAATAGGGAAGCCGCGGCATCACGAGCTCCCGCAGCGACAGCTTGCGTGAGGTGGACGCCTTTTCCTTTGCTTCGCGCGCGCGTTGCGGCGTGTCTTCGGCAAACAAGAAGGTGGGAATGAGCGCGATCAGCGCGAGCACGGCAAAGGCGAGAAAGGCCGCCCGTATGTCCCAGGCGGTGGCAATGAAGCCGCCGAGCAGCGGACCCGCGAGCCTGCCGACGCTGTCCATGCCAAACAGCCAGCTGATCTGCCGCCCGCGCTCTCCCGCGGCGGCGCCGTGCGAAATGGCCGCTAGCCGGCCCATCAGCCACATCTGGGTCGCGCAGCCGGCGAGAAAACGAAGGACCAAGAGTTGGGTGAATGACTCGGCGAAGACGATCAGCAGGGACGTTGCCGCCGTGAGCAGCGGCCCGGCGAGGATCACCGGCCGACGCCCAACGCGGTCGATCAGCCATCCCGACGGCAGCGTGGCGGCGAGGTTGCCGACCACGAAAGCCGTCACGACGCCGCTGGCGAGGCCGAAGCTGACATCGAAGGATTGCGCCAGAGCCGGAATGACCGGCAGCACGATGCCGGCGCCCAATGCCAGGAGGAAGGCAGGAAAATACGTCGAGAGGAACGCGTCCCAGGAGACCGCCTTCGCGACCCCGCGCGGCGGCGTTGCGGCTTCCGGGTTGTCAGCTCCGTTGTTTGATCGGTTTTCTCTCTCTGTCATCCGCGTTACGGCAAAGGCAAAGCTGACCTTGCCGTGCTCGTCCCAATTTTCCGCCGGTGCGGCTCGCCCTCGCGGCGGTGCAGCAGTCAATGGCCATTGAATCGCAGGCGCTCAGGCGGTCACCGTCGATTCTGTAGGAATACGAAAGGCGCCGGATGGTCAACCGGTCGCAGGAACTTCCCTGCCCCGGGCCGGTTCTTTCTGCGCATCGATGGAGGCGGCCATGGCCAGCGGCAGGCAGATCAGGGAGCACATGGAAGTGGTCGGCTCCGACGGCAAGCACGTCGGTATCGTCGACCAGCTGGAAGGCCGTGAGCGGATCAAGCTCGCCAAGACCGACCCGAAGGCGGGCGGCCGGCATCATTTCATCCCCTGCGACTGGGTCGAGCGTGTCGGCGCCCATGTCCATCTGAATAAGACCAGCCGGGAGGCCATGGAGCAGTGGCTGCCGGCAGAGTAGCCGGCAGCGTGCCGGAAGGGACCGCTCCGCGCCGCGATTGTTGATTCAGCTCGCGTTCTACTGTTTGCTGTCGCGCCGCGGCGGGCTCAAGACGGCGCACCCATGATGCAAACGGATTCCGCGTCAGGACTTTTGAAAGTGCGGACGGAGCTCGAGCGCGCGCGGGCGAATTCCAGCGCTCATCAGCCGGTCACCTTGATCGCGGTGTCAAAAACCTTTGACGCGGAGGCAATCGAGCCGGTGATTGCCGCCGGCCAGACAGTGTTCGGCGAAAACCGGGTGCAGGAGGCCAAGGCGAAATGGCCGGCGCTGAAAGCCGCCCACCCCGATATTGAGCTGCACCTGATCGGCCCGCTGCAATCCAACAAGGCGAAGGAGGCGGTGGCGTTGTTCGACGCGATCCATACCGTCGATCGCCCGAGCCTGTGCTCGGCTTTGGCCAAAGAAATCACCCGCCAGAATCGGCGTCCGCTGCTGTTTGTCGAAATCAACACCGGCGCCGAAGCGCAGAAGGCCGGCGTGCTGCCGGAAGAAGCCGATGCTTTTCTGCGCGCCTGCCGCGGGGACTATGGGCTGGAGATTTCCGGCCTGACGTGCATTCCGCCGATCGAGGAGGCGCCGGCGCCGCATTTTGCGCTGACCGCGAAAATCGCCCAGCGCAATGGCCTCAAACTGCTGTCGATGGGAATGAGCGCGGATTACGCCATCGCGGTGCAGTTCGGCGCCACCCATGTCCGTGTCGGCAGCGCCATTTTTGGCGAACGCAGTTAGCCACTGCTGCGGCAGTTACAGAGAAATCGCAGATAGGAGCGGCTGCCAGCCGGGGCAATCACTCGATCACGATCCGGGTCTTCGGCCCGATCCGTTCCAGCAATCTTTGCAGCCGCGGCGCGGGCAGCGCCACGCAGCCAGCGGTCGGGTGGAATCCTTCCCGCGCGACGTGAATGAATACAGCGCTGCCGCGGCCAGCCACCCGTGGGCGGGTATTGTGGTCAAGCTCGATGATGAAGTCGTAGAGCGCGTCCTGCCGCCAAAGACGATCTCCGGGGGCTCCGTCAGGGACCCGGATTGGACGGTTATAAAGACGGTCCTTGGGTTCCTCGCTCCAGCCGTCGTGCTTGCCGATCCGGCGGACAGGCAGAAGCGTACGGGGCCGCGGCGCCCGGTCGGCCCGCCACCACAGCCGCACCAACCGAAAACGGCCGCGTGGCGTGCCGCCGTCGCCTTCGCGTTTGTTGGCGAGGATGCCGGCGCGTCCGATAGCCACCCGAATCTGGCTGCCTGCGGCCATCAGCCAACCCTGGGACCGGAACCCTGGGCGTCGCCGGACGTAAACGGTTGGGAGGACGCTGCTCTGCATCTACTTGCGCATACCCTCGGCAGTGGGCCGAGTCTAAAGCCTAGTTCCCGCTTGCTCTTTTGTCCTCGAATGTTTCTACTTGGAAAGCCATCGCTATGCTAATTGGAAGCGGAATTCGCCTTGCCGGATTCCGCGGTAAAAAGGTTTGTGCGCAGGGTGATTTGAGACGCTGTTTATGCGGCGGGCCGCCTGGGACGGTCCTTGCCGCAAAAAGCTGGTGGTTTTGAGGAGGCCGTGGCTGGGGCCACTATCGATGCCGAATGCCCGAAAAATTCTAGTCGTGGACGACGATGCCGACCTGCTCCAGACATTGGTGGAGCAGATCGCGTTGCATGAAGAATTCGAGGCGCTGCCCGTATATAGCGGGAGCGAGGCGGTGAACGCGGCGAAAACCGAGCAGATCGATCTTGTCATCATGGACGTCGGCCTGCCGGATATTGACGGCCGCGAGGTCGTTCGTATCCTGCGCAAGGACGGCTTCAAGGCGCCGATCATCATGCTGACCGGCCACGACACCGATTCCGATACCATTCTCGGGCTGGAAAGTGGCGCCAACGATTACGTCACCAAGCCGTTCCGCTTCGCGGTGCTGCTGGCGCGCATCCGCGCACAATTGCGTCAGCACGAGGCGAGCGAGGACGCGGTCTTCACCATCGGCCCCTACAGCTTTCGCCCCAGCTCCAAGGTCTTGCTCAACTCCAAGGGGCAGAAGATCCGCCTCACCGAGAAGGAAACCGCAATCCTGCGCTTCCTCTATCGCGCTGGGCAGACGCCGATGTCGCGTGAAACGCTGCTGCAGGATGTATGGGGCTATAATTCCGGCGTCACCACGCATACACTCGAAACCCACATCTATCGCTTGCGGCAGAAGATCGAGAAGGACGCGGCGAATCCAACTATCCTGGTGACCGAAGTCGGCGGCTATAAACTCGTGCCGTAACGCATGGTCTGCAAAAGTGGTTGCCGATTTTCCGGTAGGATCATCGCAACGAAGCGGGGTCATCCCGGCGGCCGATTCCGGAAAGATCGTGCGAGAGCAAAACGCCCCCGCCGACTCATGTTTTCAAAGCAAACTGGTAGGGCTTGGTGACTATCGAGGAGGACGTCGCTTTCTTTGAGCGGGTGCCGACACTAAACCTGCTCGGCCGCGCCGCCCTGCGCATTCTCGCCATCGGGTCGGAAAGCCGCTTCGTGCATGCCGGCGAGGTGCTTTTCTTCACCGGCGATGCAGCCGATTCCGCCTATGTGGTCCAGGAGGGTTCCTTTAGCTTGGTGGCGCATCGCGCCGAGGGCGAAGCCCAGAAAATTATAGCAGGGCGTTGCGCACTCCTTGGCGAACTCGCGATGATAACGCCGAGCAAGCGGCTCGCCACCGCCACCGCACTCGAACCTTCGACGGTCATCCGCATTTCGCGCGGACTGTTTCTGAAAATGCTGGAAGGCTATCCCGAGGCGGCGCTGAAACTGCGCGACGCCATTGCGTTGCGCACGGATCAATGGACGAGCGAGATGGAGAATGTGCGTGCAGGCCTGGCAGAAAAATCCGGGAAGTAAGCGGCGCAGCAGGCGAACTGCTTAGACCTCAATCCTCAGGGTCACCGGTACATGGTCTGAAGGTTGTGCCCAGCCGCGCGCTTCCTTGGCGACATTAATCGCCCGAACGCTGTCGGCCAAAGCAGGCGAAGTCCAGATGTGGTCGAGGCGACGGCCGCGGTCGGCGGTCTTCCAATTGTCCATCGCGCGGTAGCTCCACCAGGTATAGAGCTTCTCCGGCTCTGGCGTAAAATGCCGCATCGGATCGAACCAGTTGCCGATCTTCTGAAGATCGGTCAGCTTCTCACATTCCGCCGGCGTGTGGGACACGACGCGGATCATCTGCTTGTGACTCCAGACGTCATGCTCGAGCGGCGCGACGTTGAGGTCGCCCACGAGAATTGTGCGGTTCTTGTTGTCACAGCGCAACGTCTGGCATGCGCGTAACTCGTCAAGGAAGGAAAGCTTGTGTTCGAATTTCGGATTGACGTCGGGATCGGGAATATCGCCGCCCGCGGGCACATAGAGATTATGCACCGTCACCGGGTCGCGCAGCCCCGCGCGCTCGCCCAGCACGGCTGAGATATGGCGGCAGTCGGTCTTGCCGCAGAAATTCTGGATGCTGAAGGATTCGAACGGCAGCCGGGAAAGTACGACCACGCCGTGATAACCCTTTTGTCCGTTCAGTGCGATGTTCTCATAGCCAAGCCGCTTAAAGCGCTTGAGCGGAAACTTATCATCCGGGCATTTGGTTTCTTGCAGGCAGAGCACGTCCGGGCGGGCGGTCTTGATGAAGCGCGCCACCAGGTTGATGCGAAAGCGCACCGAATTGACATTCCAGGTCGTGATCGAAAGCTGCATTGTTTTGCGGGGCGCCCGGCAGGCTGCGGCGCGAAGGAAAGGAAACTAGTTCTTGTTGCCGCTGGTGTTGATGGTGAAGATCGCGGGGTCCGGCCGCGTTGATTGATCGAGGTTGGAAACCGCCACTGTGGTGTCGAAACCTTGCGCGTCGGTCACCGTCCACTGCTTGAGCTGCAGATTCTTGGCATCGAACATCATCATCAGCCGGCTGGTGCCGACCAGCGGCTGCTTCTCCTCGATTACGATCGTGGCGAAGATATCGTCGGCGTAAACGCCAACGACATTGGTTTCGCGCCGCAGGTCGATGCGTTCCGACAAAAGGAAACGCAACGGCGTCTGCGATAGCGGGAAAAGGTCCTGGGTCTCAAGTTTACGGTTGCGGACGGAGACGAGCCGGCCGTCGGCAGTGATGTCGATTGGATTTGGCGGGTTGTATTCGAAGCGAACGCGGCCTGGCTTGTAGATGTAGAACTGGCCTGTGGATTTGGAGCCGTCCGGGCCGACCTGCACGAAGTCACCGACCAAAGTGTTGATCGTGGAGAGGTAAAGGCTGACGCGGTCGATCAGCGAGCGCTGATTGTCATCGAGCGCAAGCGTTTCCCCGGGCTTTCGGGTCTTGGCGCCGCTTTGCGCGGGGGCTTGCCCCGTCGTTGTCGGCTTCTCACGCGCGGGTTTGCTTTTGGCCTGCGGGCGCACAGGATCGGCCTGCGCCATGATCGTGGCCGGCGAAGATTGCGCGAAGGCCAGCGCCGGCACCGAGATCCAGATCAATGCCCCAAGAAAGGCCGCCCAGCCCAGCGCCGCCATATGCCACTCCAGTTCGCGCTTCATACCATCCGCTAGCGACCGCCTGTGGCGATTTCGCGACTTTACCCGCATCTTGCCGACTTAATGGCGGCTGGCCCAGTACTCAATAGGGCTCTTCCACCAGGATTTCGCGCTTGCCGGCATGATTGGCTTGGCCGACCACGCCTTCCAGTTCCATTCGTTCCATCAGGGAGGCGGCCCGATTATAGCCGATCTGCAGGCGCCGTTGGATATAGCTGGTGGAGGCCTTGCGGTCGCGGGTCACGATCTGCACCGCCTGCTGATAGAGATCGGTGGTGTCGCCGGCGCCCATGCCGGTGGAATCGAACACCGCGCCATCCTCGGCAAGGTCATCCTCGGCGGTGACGGCTTCGAGATATTGCGGCACGCCTTGCGACTTCAGATGACGCACCACTTTCTCGACTTCTTCATCCGAGACGAAGGGGCCGTGCACGCGGCTGATGCGGCCGCCGCCGGCCATGTAGAGCATGTCGCCCTGGCCGAGCAATTGCTCGGCGCCCTGCTCGCCCAGAATCGTGCGGCTGTCGATCTTCGAGGTGACCTGGAAGGAGATGCGGGTTGGGAAGTTCGCCTTGATGGTGCCGGTGATGACGTCGACCGACGGACGCTGCGTTGCGAGAATGACATGGATGCCGGCGGCACGCGCCATTTGCGCCAGGCGCTGGATCGCGCCTTCGATGTCTTTACCCGCGACCATCATGAGGTCGGCCATCTCGTCGACGATGACGACGAGATAAGGCAACCACTCCAATTCCAGCTCTTCCTTCTCGTAGATCGCCTCGCCGGTCTCCTTGTCGTAGCCGGTGTGAACCGTGCGGGTCAGCGTCTCGCCTTTGCCTTTGGCTTCCTGAACGCGCGCGTTGTAGCCGTCGATGTTGCGCACGCCGAGCTTCGACATTTTCTTGTAGCGCTCTTCCATCTCGCGCACCGCCCATTTGAGCGCGACCACCGCCTTCTTGGGGTCGGTCACGACTGGCGTGAGCAGATGCGGGATACCGTCATAGACGGAGAGCTCGAGCATTTTCGGATCGACCATGATGAGCCGGCACTGGTCGGGCCTGAAGCGGTAGACCAGGCTTAGGATCATGGTGTTGATGGCGACCGATTTGCCGGAACCGGTGGTGCCGGCGATCAACAGATGCGGCATGCGGGTGAGATCCACGATCACCGACTCGCCGCCGATGGTCTTGCCGAGGCAGAGCGGCAGCTTGGCGGTGGTGTCGGCGTAATCGTCGTCGTCAAGCAACTCGCGCAGGTAAACCTTCTCGCGCACCGGATTGGGCAGCTCGATGCCGATAGCATTGCGGCCGGGCACCACGGCGACACGCGCGGATAATTTGCTCATGGAGCGGGCGATGTCGTCGGACAGGCCGATGACGCGCGACGACTTGATGCCGGGCGCCGGCTCGAGCTCGTAGAGCGTCACCACCGGACCGGGTCGCGCATTGATGATCTCGCCGCGCACGCCGAAATCTCCCAGCACGCTTTCCAGCATGCAGCCGTTCTCCTCGATCTCAGCGGCGCTGAGTTTGGAACGGTCGGAAGCGCGCGGAGAACTCAGCAGATCATGCGAAGGCAAGACATAGCCGCCCCGGCGTCCGACGGCTCGGGCAGGGCGCGCCCGGCGCCTGCGGGGTGACGCCTCTTCTTCTTCGTCCGCTTCCTCCTCGATTTCCTCTTCCGTCTCATCGAGATCGCCGAAGCGCGGCTCAAGCCGCGCCCGCGCCACAGCGGTCCGGGCGGGTGACGGCCCCAAGGGTTCCGCAAAGAGCAGCCGCAGCCGCGCCCTTAGGCTGAGGAACCCATGCACCAGCCAGCCGAGCGAGATCGCGGTGCGTTCCTCGTCCTCGAGATATTCCTCCCGCTCGTTGTAATCGTCTTGCTCGGCCTCGGGATCGCGCCAGAACATGCCCGCGGCAATGGCAAAGGCCGTCAGGGCCAGCGCGCCGGTGATGACTGCGAAGACCAGGCGCGCCGTTCCGGAAACCGGCCCAAAGAAAAAAGCCGGCATGCGCAGGAGCGCGTCGCCGATCACGCCACCAAGGCCGGTCGGCAGCGGCCAGCCCGCGGTGCGCGGCAGGCAGGAGGCGAAGGCGGCGGTGAAGATCGCTGCAAGGAGCCACAAGAGCAAGCGCCAGCGCTCGCGGTAAAGCGGACGGTGGGTGAATAGCCGCCAGCCGAGGATCGCCACCAGCAGCACCAGCACAATGGATGCCACCCCAAGCAGCTGCATCAGCAAATCAGCGGCGATAGCCCCCTGCATCCCCACCATGTTGCGGACCGCGGCATTGGTGGCGTGGCTCAGGCTCGGGTCTTGCACCGACCAGGTGGCAAGCGCGGTCGCGCCGGTGAAAGCCAGCGCAATCATGGCCAAGCCGGCCAGTTCACGGAAGCGACGGCGCATCACGTCGTTAAACTGGTCCGAAAGGACTGCGAGGCTATCGAGACCGCGTTCGATGACTGACATGACCGCCCCCGTCAGCCCAATACGGCCACAAGGCGGTGCAGTGCCTCGGCCGTGGTTGCATTATCGTGGACTAGCGCGACGCGGATATAGCCCAAGCCGGGGTTGCTGCCGTCCGCCTGATCGCGCGCGAGATAGCGCCCCGGAAGAACCCGCAGCCCGGCTTCGCGCCAAAGCTTCATCGTCACCGCCTCGTCACCGCCCTGGCCGGAGACGTCGAGCCAGAGGAAGAATCCGCCGGCCGGACGCTTATAGCCATAGCGATCGCCGATGATCTGGTCGGCGAGATCGAATTTCTCCGCATAGAGGCGGCGATTTTCCTGCACATGCGCCTCGTCGTTATAGGCGGCGATGGCAACATGCTGCGCGGGCACCGGCACCTGCGGCGCGGCGACGTTGCGCAACTCGATGAAGCGCGCAAGGAAACGCCGGTCGCCGGCGCAGAAGCCGACGCGCAAGCCGGGCATGTTTGAGCGCTTCGAGAGTGAATGGAACACCACCACATTGGCAAAGTCCGAGCCTGCCGCTTCCAGCATTCCTGCGGGCGCGCGACCGCCATAGATCTCGCAATAGCATTCGTCGGCGAAGATCAAGAAACCGAAGCGGCGCGCCAGCGCGCAGAGCCGCGCCAGATATTTGGTATCCGCCACCGCGCCCTGCGGGTTCGAGGGCGAAGCGAGATAAAAGGCGACCGTGCGCGAGAGCAGCTCGTCAGAGAGCGCATCGAGGTCGGGGAGGAAATCGGTTTCCTTTGTCGTCGGCAGATAGACCGCTTCGCAGTCTGCCGCCATCGCGCCCGCGGCATAGGCTGCATAGAAAGGATTGGGAATGAGGATCGCCGGGCGGCCGCTACGCCTGCCGACCCATTGCCTGGCGGTGATTGCTCCGAGAAAAAGCCCCTCGCGCGTGCCGCTGAGCACGAGCACTTCACTATGGGGATCAACCGGGCGGTTGAGTTTGAAACGCCGCCCGAGCCACGCTGCGGCCGCTGCGAGAAAAGGATCGATGCCGCGGTTGGCTGGATAGCGGCCGAACTCAGACAGATGCGCGGCCAGCACCGGCCCGACGAAATTCGGAACGCGATGCTGCGGCTCGCCGACGGACAGAGCGATGGGCGGTTTGCCCGGCTTCACATTGGCCAGTAGCTCGTTGAGCCGGGCAAAGGGCGAGCGTGCGTCGGGCAGCCCGGACGCAGGCAAAACAGATACCTCTGACTTGGTCATCGCAACGAACACTGGAACAGGGCCCCGGCCGAAGGAGCAGGATAAAGGGGCGGGGTTAAGACACGATTAACCATCGGCAAAGCGGGACGCAAAAAGCAAGAGACCCCGGTGTGAACCGGGGTCTCTCGACGGCAAGGGGCGGCGCCGGGAAGCCGTCCCGAACCGTAGCTCTTACATCGTGTAGGCGCGCTCCCCGTGCTCGGAGATGTCGAGGCCTTCGCGCTCTTCCTCGACGGTGACGCGGAGTCCGACGAGCAGATCCACGATCTTGTAGAGGATGAACGATCCGACGCCCGACCAGACCAGCGTCGTCAGCACAGCTTTGATCTGCGCGATCACCTGAGTTGCGAGGTCATAGTCGGCGATCTTGCCGACGGTGTAGTCCATGATGCCCGCGCCCCCGAGCGCCGGATTTACCAGGATGCCGGTAAGCAGGGCGCCAATGATGCCGCCGATGCAGTGCACGCCGAACACGTCGAGCGAGTCGTCATAGCCGAGCGCGTTCTTCACCGTGGTGCAGAAGAAGAAGCACGCCGCTCCTGCAATCAGGCCGAGCACGATCGCGCCCATCGGTCCGGAGAAACCGGCCGCTGGCGTCACCGCTACCAGACCGGCAACGCAGCCGGACAAGGCACCGAGCAACGAAGGCTTACCCTTGGCCGCCCATTCGACGAACATCCAGGACATCGCCGCCGCAGCGGTGGCCACGAAGGTGTTGATCATCGCAAGCGCCGCGCCGCCGGTGGCTTCGAGATTGGAGCCGGCGTTGAAGCCGAACCAGCCGACCCAGAGCAGCGAAGCTCCGATCATCGACATGGTCAGCGAATGCGGAGCCATCAGCTCCCTGCCGTAACCAATGCGTTTGCCGATCACCAGCGCGCCAACGAGACCGGCGATGCCGGCGTTGATGTGCACGACAGTGCCGCCCGCGAAGTCGATGGCGCCCCATTGGAACACCAGGCCGGCGTCCGCCATGACCGCGTCCAGTGCTTCCTGCGCAGCGGCCTTGGCAGCCGGATCCGCAGCAGCAGCAAGCGCCTTTGCAGCCGTGTCGATGGCATCGGGCCCGGCCCAATACCAGACCATGTGCGCGATCGGAAAGTAGATGAAGGTCACCCATAGCGGGATGAACAGCGCGACCGCCGAGAACCTGATGCGTTCGGCAAAAGCGCCGACGATCAGGGCAGGGGTGATCGCCGCGAAGGTCATCTGGAAGGCGATGTAGATGAACTCGTTGATGGTGACGCCGACAGAGAAGGTCGCGGCCTGCGAGTCAGGCGTCACGCCCATCAGGAAAGCTTTCGACAATCCGCCGATAACGGACGAGCCGCCGGTGAAGGCGAGGCTGTAGCCGTAAAGAACCCAGATCAGCACGACGATGCATACGATGTAGAAAACCTGCGCGAGCACCGAGAGCATGTTCTTGGAACGCACCAGACCGCCGTAGAACAGGGCGAGGCCGGGGATGGTCATCAACAGAACGAGCACCGTGGAGACGAGCATCCAGGTGTTGTCGCCTTTGTTGAATGTGGGGGCGGCCGGCGCGGCGGCTGGCGCTTCCTGCGCAAACGCCATGTCCGACAGCACGACACCGGCGGCAAGAGCAGCCAGCCCCAGTGCCGCACGGTAGTTAAGTTTCAACGTCATTGTCCAAACTCCTATTCGCGATGCGTTATGGGGCGGGATCAAAGAGCCGCGGCATCGGTTTCGCCGGTGCGGATGCGCACGGCGTGTTCGAGACCGAGAATGAAGATTTTGCCGTCGCCGATTTGACCGGTTTTCGCCGCCGTGGTGATCGCTTCGACGACGTTGTCGACTTGCTCGGATCCCACCGCGACTTCAATCTTGAGCTTCGGCAGGAAGCTCACCGAATATTCGGCGCCGCGATAGATTTCAGTATGACCCTTCTGACGCCCGTAGCCCTTCACTTCGGTGACGGTCATGCCATGCACACCGATGGACGTGAGGGCGTCGCGGACGTCGTCGAGCTTAAATGGCTTGATAATGGCCATGACAATTTTCATGGGTTTGAACCCCCTGCGCTCGTACTGCCTGAAACAGCCAGGCAACTCAGCTGAGCTTGGAACGCGGAAAAAGGGCCTCCGCGGACAATGCCGGGTTCTCATAATCAAGCCCCGTGCCACTTCGCGTTTCCGGCCCTAAGCCATTGAAATACCTGCAAGCCTTCACGCGATGCGCCAGCGTGCGGCGAAGTGGGAAGTCGGCAACGCACAAAAGCGGGCATTGCGAGCCTAATCCTTAGGCAGCGCCTTTACCTCTGATTAACGACTGCTTATCCCTTGGGCAAAATGCTCGCGCCCGGCCTTTGAGGACCGGGCGCGATGGGTTTGCTGAAAAATGCAGGTTTATTGCAGAGCTTCGCCGTGCTGGCTGATGTCGAGGCCTTCGATCTCCTGCTGCTGGGTCACCCGCAATGGTGAGAACAGATCGATCACCCGCAGCAAGCCCCAGGTGATGACCCCAGCCCAGACGATCGTAACGCCGACGCCATAAGCCTGTGTCAGCACCTGGCCGGGATTGCCTTCGAGCAGGCCAGGCAATCCACCGGGCGAATCCGCGGTGGCGGAAATTGCGCCGACGGCGAAGACGCCGGTGAGCAGGGTGCCGATGAATCCGCCCACGCCGTGGACACCAAACACGTCAAGCGAATCGTCATAGCCAAGCTTCTGCTTCAGCTTGGTGCAGGCCCAGAAGCAGAAGCCGCCTGCGATGACGCCGATCACTGCGCCGTGCCATGGCAACACGAAGCCCGAAGCCGGCGTAATAGTGCCCAGCCCCGCGATGACGCCAGAGATCATGCCGAGCACCGACGGCTTGCCGCGCGTCCACCACTCCAGGAACATCCAGGTGAGCGCACCCGCGCAGGCGGCGAGATGAGTGGCGGCGATGGCGAAGACCGCGCGGGAATTTGCGCCGAGCGCCGAGCCGCCGTTGAAGCCAAACCACCCGACCCAGAGCAGACTGGCGCCGATCACCGCCAGCGACAGGTCGTAAGGCGCGAGATTCTCCGAGCCGTAGCCGCGCCGCGCTCCGAGGACGTAAGCCGCGACGAGACCCGCTACGCCCGCGTTGAGATGCACGACGGTGCCGCCGGCGAAATCCAAGAGGCCCGCCGTCTGCAGGAACCCGCCGCCCCAGACCCAATGCGCGAGCGGAACATAGACCAGCAGCAACCAGCCGACCGCGAACCAGATGAAAGCGCCGAAGCGCATACGGTCCGCAACTGATCCCGCCACCAGGGCGACGGTGATCACCGCGAAAGTCATCTGGTAAAGCGCGAACAGGATTTCCGGGATGGTGGCTGCGGCCGGATGCGTCGTATCCATGCCGATGCCCTTGAGCAATATCCGATCAAGATTGCCAATCACCGCACCGTCGCCGCTGAAAGCCAGCGAATAAGCCACCGCGAACCAGAGCAGCGAGCAGACGGCTCCCGCCGCCAGACTCTGCGCCAGCGTGGCGAGCACGTTCTTCTTGCGCACCATCCCGGCATAGAACAATCCCAGGCCGGGAAGCGTCATCATCAGCACGAATCCCGTCGCGACGATCATCCAGGCCGTATCGGCTGCGTCGATCTTCGATTCCTGCGCCAAGGCTGGTGATGCTGCCAGGCTTCCTGCGGTGGCAGCGATCGCTAACGCGATCGCGATGCGTGACGCCCGTGTCGTCATTTGATGTCTCCCCCTGTGCATTGATTGGTTGCCTACAACGCGTCGTTGTTGGTCTCACCGGTGCGGATGCGCACCGCGCGCGAGATATCGGTGACGAAAATTTTGCCGTCGCCGATCTGTCCGGTTTTCGCCGATGCCGTGATGGCGTCGATAACGCGGTCGGCCTGTTCGTCCGGAACCGCTACTTCGATGCGCACTTTGGGCAGGAAATGCACGGCGTATTCGGCGCCGCGATAAATTTCCGTGTGGCCCTTCTGCCGGCCATAGCCTTTGACCTCGGAAATGGTCATTCCGTGCACGCCGATGGCGGTGAGCGCATCGCGCACTTCGTCCAGTTTGAAAGGTTTGATGATCGCAATAATGAGCTGCATGGCCGGCTCTCCCTTTTGTCGCCGGCCAAACGATAGCGAAGGCCGGCGAACCGTGCAGGCTCGGCCCCAGCGTCCCGGCGACGCTGCCGCCTCTCTTCAAGCTTCGTGCCGGGACCGGTGACGCGTTATAAGAGCTTGACCCACCTCACCTTTCGCGGCCTCTCAACAGCCAGGACCGGAGGCCCGCGCTGCCCGAAACGGCGGCAACCTGCTTAAATTATCCGCAGAAAAATGCTCGCTTTCGCGGCGCGCCGCTTAGGCGGTGGGCAATTAGCCCGTTGTCCGACGCAGGCGCACGAGGCCTTCCTGCGCCACGGAGGCTATCAGCCGCCCGTTTTGGGTGAAGATCAGGCCACGGGAAAAACCCCGCCCGCCGCGCATGTTGGGGCTGTCCTGCGCATAAAGCAGCCACTCGTCGGCGCGGAAGGTCCGGTGAATCCACAGCGCGTGGTCGAGGCTTGCGGCCATGATCTCCTTTTCGAACACCGAATGGCCATGCGGGACCAACGAGGAGTCGAGCAGGGTCATGTCGCTCGCGTAAGCCAGTACGCAGCGATGGGTCGCGGGATTGTCCGGCAGCTGCCCGGTGGCGCGGATCCACACATTGAAGCGCGCATCGTCGAATTTTTTCCCGAGGTAGCGCTCGAATTCCACCGGCCGCAGCTCGATCGGCCGCTCGCGCTCGTAATAGCGGCGCACTGGATCCGGCATCATCCGCATGAAGTTCTGTTTGACTTCGGATTCGCTCGGCAGCGCGTCCGGTCCTGGCACCTTCGGCATCTCGGCCTGATGCTCGAACCCTTCCTCGTCGGAATGAAATGACGCGGCCATGGAAAAAATCGGACGGCCGTGCTGGATCGCGATCACCCGCCGGGTGGAAAAGCTCTTGCCGTCGCGCAAACGATCGACCTCGTAGACAAGCGGCACTTTCGGATCGCCCGGCAGCAGGAAATAAGCGTGCAGCGAATGCGGCGGCCTATCGTCCACGGTACGACAGGCTGCAACCAGCGCCTGGCCGATCACTTGGCCGCCAAATACCCGCTGCCACGTCGTCTCCGGCGAGCGGCCGCGAAACATGTTCATTTCGAGCTGTTCAAGATCGAGGAGAACGAGAAGGTCCTGGAGGGCGGACATGCGGGGAGCTCGTCAATAGTGGAGGCGCCTTCTTCGCGCCGCTAGTGTCGTGGGTCAGAAATTCGCTTCATTTTTTGCCGCGAGTCATTCAAGCGAATTTCTGGACCAAAGGACACTAGATGCAAAATTTGCTAGTGTCCGTTTAAATCCGAAGTTCGCTCCCAAAGTTGCCGCAAGTCCAAGCGAACTTCGGATTTCGGACACGAGTGAATGGCCTATATTGAACGCAGAATGACGCCCAGCGATAGGCAGCGAAAGGATGTGCTGATCGGAGGCGGCGGCTTCGCCGGTCTCGCGCTCGGCATCGCTTTGCGCCAGGCGCTGGGCGAAACCTTTGCGGTGACGATTGCCGATCCGGCTTTTGCGCGCGGCCACATGGCAGACGCCCGGGCCTCCGCTATCGCCGCCGCGGCGCGACGCCTGTTTCAGACTATCGGCGTATGGGATCAGGTGGCGGGCGAAGCGCAGCCGATCCTCGACATGGTGGTGACCGACAGCCGGCTGGAGGATGCCGTGCGGCCGGCTTTTCTCTCCTTCGGCGGCGAGGTCGCACAGGACGAGCCTTTCGCCCACATGATCGAGAATGGGCCGTTGATGCGCGCGCTGATGGACAAGGCGCAGGAAACCGGCGTCGATTTGCGGGCGGCAAGCGTGACGGACTTCTCCCTGCCCTCGTCATCATCACATCACATCGAGGTCTCGCTTTCCGAGGACGCGCATGTTTCAGCGCGCCTGCTGGTTGGCGCCGACGGAGCACGCTCGGCGATCCGCGAACACGCCGGCATCACCACCCATGGGTGGGACTATGGACAATCCGGTATCGTGACGACGGTGGCGCATGAGCGCGATCACCACGGTCGCGCTGAAGAGCATTTCCTTCCTGCGGGACCTTTCGCGATCCTGCCACTGAAGGGGCGCCGGTCCTCGCTGGTCTGGACGGAAGAGACACGCGAGGCCGAACGCATCGTCGCGCTCAACGATGAGGAATTTCACGCCGAGCTGGAACGGCGCTTCGGTCTGCATCTCGGCGAAATGAAAGCGGAAGGCCCGCGCCGCGCTTTTCCGCTCGGGCTGGCGGTCGCGCGCTCGTTTATTGCCGAGCGGATCGCGCTGGTCGGCGACGCCGCCCATGTCATCCACCCGATTGCCGGGCAGGGCTTGAACATGGGTTTGAAGGATATCGCGGCGCTGGCGGAGGCGATCGTCGATGCCGCGCGGCTTGGCCTCGATCCCGGCGGCGCCGGCGTGCTCGATCACTATCAGCGCTGGCGGCGGTTCGACACCATGGCCATGGGGATCGCGACTGACGGCCTCAACCGCCTGTTCTCCAACCACTCGGAAATCTTGCGCGCAGTCCGCGATGTTGGCATGGGCCTGGTCGATCGCGCGCCGGCGCTCAAGCAGCTCTTCATCCGTGAAGCGGCGGGACTGGTCGGCGACGTGCCGCGGCTTTTGCGCGGCGAGGCGCTGTAGAGTTATCCCTCTCTCCGGAAGAGGCGAGGGATAAAAAAGGTCACGTCATCGGTATCGCTGCGACGTGATCCTGGAACGCCTTGCGGACCGCCAGCGCATCGTACCAGCGCTGCAGATTGGGCAGCGGCGGGTGATCCGGGAACAAATAGAGATAGCGATGCGCCATGATCGCGAGCGGAATGTCGCCCATGCAGAAGGTGTCGCCGGCCACATAGGGCGTCTTCGCCAGCTGCACATCGAGGATCGTCATCACTTCGGTATAACGCGCCTGACCCGCCGCGATGGCGGCGTGGTCACGTTTGTCTTCCGGCGTGCGGATCAGTCCCCAGAAAGTCGTGACCATCGGCGCGTTCACGGTGGTCTGCTGCCAGTCCATCCATTGATCGGCGCGCGCACGCATGGCCGGATCGGACGGCGCCAACCGTCCGGCACCGTATTTCGACGCGATGTAGCGCACGATGGCGTTGGATTCCCACAGCACGACGTCGCCGTCTTGCATCGCCGGCACCAGCCCATTGGGGTTGAGCGCGAGAAATGACGCCTCCCGATTGCCGCCGAATGCGCCGCCGAGGTCGGTGTGTTCATGGGCGACGCCGGTTTCGCCCACCGCCCACATGACTTTCTGCACGTTGGACGAATTCTTGCGGCCCCAGATCTTCAGCATCGCGCCACTTTTTCTGTGTGGATATGCGTTAGCACTGTCGCATCCTTGTCATGGACCGAAGTTCCAATGCGCGCGGGCAAAGACCCCCGTTCTGGCCCCGCCTTTTTAAGCCTCGGTTCTGCCCGGGGCTTTTTTTTCAAAGGCGTCAGCCTTCCAGCTTGCGCGCTTCCTCCGGCAACATGATCGGGATGCCGTCACGGATCGGATAGGCCAGCTTGGCCGCGCGGGAAATCAGCTCCTGCTTTTCCGCGTCGTATTCCAGCGTGGTCTTGGTCAGCGGGCAGACCAAAATCTCCAAGAGCTTTGGGTCAATACCGCCCAGCGGGCGGTCGGGCGCAGGCGTGTTCATGACTTCCCTCTCGCTATTGCAATGGAGTTTCGTCCGACGATCCGGTTTTGGCCAGCTCGATCTCGGTGAGCGCCACCAGCACTTCGGCGCGGGTCTTGAGGTCCGGCGCCTCGAGCAACGCCTGCTTCTCCGCCGCCCCGTAGGGCGACATCATCGCCAGCGCATTGACCAGCGCTTCGTTCGGCGCCTTTTCGATGCCTTCCCAGTCGGCCTGCAGATTGTTTTCTTTTAAGAATGCCGTGAGGGCCTTGAGCAGTCTTTCGCGGTCGACCTCTTCCTCGCCCTTGCGCGGGATGAAGTCGTCGGTGAAGGGCTCATAAGAGACCTTGCAGCGCCGGTAAAGCGTCTCGCCGGCCAGTTCTTCCCGCACGCGGAAGCGCGCGACGCCGGTGAGTTGCAGCACGTAACGGCCATCGCCGGTTTCGGCAATCTGCGTGATGCGGCCGGTGCAACCGATCTTGTAAAGATGCGGCCTCTCCTCGTTCGCTGTATGCGCCTCGTCGGGCTGGATCATACCGATCAGCCGGTGACCGTCGCGCAACGAGTCATCGACCATGGAGAGATAGCGCGGCTCGAAGATATTGAGCGGAAGCTGGCCGCGCGGCAGCAGCAGGGCGCCGGGCAGCGGGAAGACCGGGATAACCTCGGGAAGATCTTCGGGTCCGCGATAGTCTGCGTTCATCGGCATCGCCTTCGCTCCGCCGTTACTACTTAGGAGAACAAGATCGACGACAGCTTTTTGCGGCCTTCCACGGCTACCGGATCGGCAAATCCCCAGGCATCGAAGAATTGCACAAGCTGCTTGCGCGCGGCATCGTCATTCCATTTGCGGTCGCGCCTGACGATCGTCAGCAAATGCTCGGCCGCTTCTTCCCGCCTGCCTTTTGCATTCAGAGCGATCGCCAGATCGAAACGCGCCTGATGATCGGCCGGATTAGCGGCGATCTTCTGTTCGAGCTCGCCAATCGGGCCAACCGCCTTGGCTTGTTCGGCTAATTCCAACGCGGCGCGCGCCGTGGCCACCGCGGAATCATTTTGCTTGGCTTGCGGGATAAGCGCCAGCGTCTGCTTGGCCTGGTCGAGCTCACCCGCTTTCACATAGGCGCGAACCATCCCGGCAAACGCAGCGACATTCTCCGGCTCGGCCGCCGCGATCTCTGCAAAGATGCTGGCCGCTGCGGCGGCATCGCCATGCGCCAGTACTTCTTCGGCGGTCTTCAAGGCCTCGGTGCTGTCGTCGGCTTCGATCGGCTCTTTCACCAGACGCTTGATGAAGTCCGTGACCTGGTTTTCCGGCAACGCGCCCATGAAGCCGTCGACCGGCTGACCGTTGGAGAAAGCAATCACCGCGGGAATCGACTGGATTCCCATCTGGCCGGGGATCGCGGGGTGTTCGTCGATATTCATCTTGACGAGCTTCACCTTGCCCTTGGCGGCGCGCACGACCTTTTCGAGGACTGGCGTGAGCTGCTTGCAGGGCCCGCACCAGGGCGCCCAGAAGTCCACCAGCACCGGCTGTTGCTTGGATGCTTCTATGACGTCTTTGACGAAAGTTTGCGTGGTTGTCTCTGTAACCAGCGCGTCAGCCGTCATCGTCGTCTCGCCAATCTGCACCATTTGTCCTCGCTTCGGGCCGCGGAAATTCTCTTGAATAAATGGGTAATCGGCAGCGGGAATGCAATCAGATCGTCATTCGGGCAATGCCGGAGCTTCGCCCGTCACCGCCGTGATCCGGGGTGAATGTCCGGTCGCCTCCAGGAACTTTATCAGGTCTGCCGAGGCAAGGGTGGTGGTCTGGGTATTCACCAGCGGATGGGCATTCACCAGCTTGTGCGCCATCAGGTCTGAATCCAGCACGACCGCCACGCGGCCGGATGTGTCATTGAGCGCACCGAAAGGCGTCACCGCGCCGGGCGCAACGCCCCACACCTCTTGCAGCAGATTGGCCGAGCCGAAGGAAAAACGGCCGGTGGCGCCCAGCAGCCGATGCAGGCCTTTCAGGTCGATCCGGGCGTCTTCCAGCGCGACCACGAGAAAGAGCGCGTCCTTCTTGTCCTTCAGGAACAGGTTTTTGGTATGGCCGCCGGGAATCTGCCCGCGCAGCGCCTGCGATTGCTCAACAGTAAAAAGCGGCGGGTGGCTGACGGTGGAATGCTGGATTCCAAGCCGGTCGAGATAGGCAAAAAGGTCTTCGGGGCTGGCGGGCATGAACTTCTCAGCGGCTGGCAACCTGCTTTTACCAACAAAAACCAGCAAGGTTGCAAATCCGCGCCCCTTTTGGCATAGCAGGCCCTGGCGGCCAACCTGACCCACACGGCTGCCGTCGCCAAACGGATGCGGGTGTAGCTCAGGGGTAGAGCACGACCTTGCCAAGGTCGGGGTCGAGGGTTCGAATCCCTTCGCCCGCTCCAATTTTTCCGATCAGCCACAGTGCCCGCTACGATGGGTCCGGGCTGCTGCCTTCGCC
>JAXDOO010000469.1:0-5698 GCA_034668865.1 Alphaproteobacteria bacterium | reverse complement strand
CAGCCGGGCGGCCTGTATATCGGCGCGCGCCGCAATGCCGAGGACGGCAAATATTACTGGCGCATCACGCCCTGGGTCATGCCCTGCTTCACCATGGTGCCGCCGCGCGGCGACCATCCGGTGCACGGGCATTTTTGGATCCCGATCGATGACGGGAACTGCTGGGCCTACAGCTTCGACTATCACGCCGCCCGGCCGCTGGCCGATGCCGAGCGTAACGCCATGCGCGAAGGCAAGGGCATCCATGCCGCAACGATTCCTGGCACCAACTTTATCCCGACGGCCAACAAGATGAACGACTATCTGATGGACCGCGCGGCGCAGAAAGCCGGCCGCACCTATAGTGGCGTGGAAGGCATCGCCATCCAGGACTCCTCGCTGCAGGAAAGCATGGGTCCGATCGTCGACCGCACCAAGGAGAATCTGGTCTCCACCGACAACGGCATCATTATGGCCCGGCACCGCCTGATGCGGGCGGCCAAGGCGCTGGCGGACAAGGGCGTGACGCCGCCGGGCGTCGACCCCGCTCATCACCATGTGCGCTCGGCCTCGATCGTTCTGCCGCCGGATCAGCCGTTCAAGGAAGGCGCCAAAGAGGCGCTCGTTGTGAAAGAAGGCGTGCCGCACGCCTCGGTGTGACGCGGCTTGCTGCGGCGGGCATCTTGATTATGGTGCCGCCGTTGATCGTGATGGGAGTGGCGGATGCTGAGCGAAAGCGCGCGGATGACGACGGCGGAAGAAGCGAAATTCCGCATCAATGCCCCGAACTCCAAGCCGCGGGCGATAAAGGTCATCGCGCTCGACCAGCGCAGCCAGGCCGTGGTCAAGCGGCTGGCCAAAGGCACCTGGAACAAGGCATCCTTTTTCGCCTCCGTGCATTTCGACAGTCCGCCGCAGGCCGGCGCCGACTGGTCGATGAAGACCTGGCTGAATGACATCGCCGGCCGCACCATCAAGCTGATGGATGAGGTCAATGACGCCGACTTGGTGGTAATGGTGGCGAATGCCGGGGAAAAGGCGGAAGCCGCCTCCGTGATCGGGGAAGCCTGCGCGGCCAAGCGCGTGCAGGCCACGGCGCTGATCCTCGACCGTAAATCGGCAACCGACGAAGCGATTTCCAAGACGTTGCTGCACCTGCGTCCCTACGCATCGATGATCGTCGTCGCGGACGATCAGGACTACATCGAATCCATGCTGGTGGCGTTGCGCGCCTGACTGCGCGGATTTTTACGGCAAGCCGCCCGGCTGCAGGTCGATGATTTCCACGCAGTTCATATCGGCGTCGTAAAAATAAACGTGACGTCCCGGAAAAGTCCGCCCGCCGCGCCGGTTGGGATCGCCCTGGTTGAAGTCCTCGTATTTCGCGATTTCGATATTGCGCTTCTTCAGGACTTCCATCGCTTTGTCGAAATCGGGCGGCGTGACTGTGAAGGCGTAATGGAACTGGGTGTCGCCGGGCACATTTGGTTCGACATGGTCCTTAACCTTGACCAGAACGAAATAGTCCTTACCGGCCTGCATAAAGGCGAAGTGGTCGTTGACGCGCGCGATCCGGGCGCCGACCACGTCGCGGTACCATTCCGCCGACTTAACATGATCGCGCACTGAAATGGAGAAGTGCAGAACCCCATTGGTATTGATCGTGAGATCGCCCGTGCTGCGCTCTTTCAGCGCAATATCGCCTTCATGCTTGGCCATGGAATTTCCTCCTTCATATTCTTTTGAGATGCCCGGCGCTCAAGGGCACCCCGTGGGCAGCTATCGCTTTCCATCCTGCATGAGCCGCGCTGCTGCGGCCAGTCGGAAATGGCGCCGCTGTCAAAGCGCAGCCTTCTCCACCGCACCTCCTGGCGGCGAGCGGTAGCCGAGGCGGCGCGAAACAAGATCGGCCGTTTCAATGACATGCGGGACGAAGGTGGCGATGGCCTTTTTCGACAACCGGGTCACCGGTCCCGCAAGCCCCACCGCAGCAACCACTTCGCCGGCGTCGTTGCGGATCGGCGCGGAAATGCCGCGCATGCCGATTTCGCTCTCCTCGTCCTCGATCGCGCAGCCGCGCTGGCGCACGAGCGCGAGCGCTTTGATCAGCTTGCCGGCATCAGTGATGGTTTGCGGGGTGCGCGGTAACAGCCCCTGTAAGATCACTGCATCGACCACGGCCTGCGGCTGGAAGGCGAGGATCGCCTGTCCCTCAGCGGTGCAATAGGCCGGCTTCCGCACGCCGAGGTCCGAGCGCATACGGATCGCCTGCGTGCTCTCCAGATTATAGACATACATGATCTCGCTGCCGTCCAGGATCGCCAGATGCACGGTTTCGTTGGTCTTCTCCCGCAGCTCATAGAGATAAGGCCGGCCCTGGCTTGAGACATCCATCCGCCGGCGCACCAGCGCACCGAGGCGGAACAGCGCGATGCCGAGGCGGTATTTCTCGGTCTCACGGTCCTGCTCCAGCAGTCCCTCCGCCGCGAGCGTGGCGGCGAGCCGATGCACCGTGCTCTTGGCCACTCCGAGCCGCCGCGACAATTCGCTGATACCGATATCGACCTGTTCTTCGGAAAACGCCTTCAGCAGCTGGATGGCGGCGCCCACCGAGGACAGGCGTCTTTGTTTGGACGCGGACTCGGTTTTGCCGCCGGTTTTCTTTTTTTCCATGACGATGCCGGGTGCGATCGGGGGGTATTCCGCTGCGCCGAACGGCGTTCCGGAATCTAGGCAGGCGGCCGCAATAGTGTCAACAAACCGCCCAAATGCAAAAATGCAAAATCAATCTGTAGGGCAGGCCAAATGCCAAGAAATAATGAACCAACCCTGGCCTTCACGCGTTTGCTTCGGACCGCCTCGTTCCGGTCCGATCCCCACATCCATAGGAAATAAGATGAAAAAGCTCTGGCATTTGCTAATGGCAAGTACCGTCTTGTCGGGCCTTGCCGGCCTCGCCGCGGCCCATGCCGCTAATGATTTTGCCCTGCCCAAGACCGATGACGCCGCGCAGACCTCCGTCATACTCGCCCAAGCCGCGCCGCCGCCTGAGGACGACGCCCGGCGCAAGCAGCAGCAGCAGAGACGGCAGGACGGACAGCAACAGCAACAGCCGCAGCAGAGACGGCAGGACGGACAGCAGCAGCAGCCACAGCAGCCACAGCAGCGACGGCAGGACGGACAACAGCAGCAGCCCCAGCAGAGGCAGCAGGACGGACAACAGCAGCAGCAGCAAAGGCGGCAAGACGGACAGCAACAGCAGCAGCGGCAAGATCCGCAGCGGCCGGCGGCATCTCCGCCGCCACCGCCGGCGGCGCAGCCGCCTTCTCCGCCGCCGCCGCCGCCGCCACCGGCAGCGCGCGACCGCTCGGGCACACCTCCGGGTGGTGCGCAAGACCAGCAACGACAACGGCAGCAGGACCGTTCAACTACTCCTGCCTCTCCTCCGCCGCCGCCTGCTGCTGCACCGGGCTCCCCGCCGCCACCGCCGGGAGCGCGTGACCGCTCGGGCACACCTCCGGGTGGCGCGCAAGATCAGCAACGACAACGGCAGCAGGACGGACGGCAAGAGCGGCGGCAGGACCCGCAGCAGGGCCAGCAGGATCGTCAGCGCGACCAGCGCCAGCAGGATGCGACCGGCGATCGGCGCGATCGCCCTGTGAACCGCGCTGGCACGCCCGAGCCGCGCGACGAAGATGCCAAGCCGATCCAGCCAGCCGGTAGGGGCAAAGGCGCCGCCGTGCAATCCTCCGGCGGACAGGAGATCCGCAACGTTGAGCAACTTCGCAGCGAGCGGCGGGAGGAGAAACAGGGCAACCGGACGGTCATTCGCGAGCCGGACCGCACGATCATCAAGGAAGGCAACCGCACCATCATCCGCCACGATGAGACGGTCCGTTTCCGCATCGGGGCGCAGAACGTGCGCTTCGAACGCCGCGGCAATGAGCGCATCGCGATCATCGTGCGGCCCGGCGGCTATAGCATCCGCAACGTCTACGATACCAATGGCTTCCTCCTCCGGCGCGTCCGCGTCCTGCCGAATGGGCGGGAGGTCATCATCATCAACAACCGGCCGCGCGTGGCCGGCACTTTCTTCGTCGTGCTGCCGCCGCCGCGCATCCTGATTCCTCGGGAGCGCTACATCGTGGCCTATCGCGACGCTCCTCCGGCGCTCATCTACGAGACGCTGACGGCACCGCCGGTGGATGTGATCGAGCGCCCATATACGCTCGACGAGATCCGCTACAGCGAGCCGTTGCGCGCGCGGATGCCGCGCATCGATCTCAACACGGTGAACTTTGAAACCGGTTCCTGGGAGTTGGCGCCGGATCAGATCGAGAAGCTGGCGCCGATCGCCGACGGAATGAAGCGGGCCATCGAACAGAACCCGCAGGTGGTATTTCTGATCGAAGGCCATACCGACGCCGTCGGCGGCGACGAAGATAACCTGTCGCTCTCCGACCGCCGGGCGGAGTCCGTAGCGGTGGCACTGACTGAGGAGTTCCAGGTGCCGCCGGAGAACTTGACCACCCAGGGCTATGGCGAGCAGCATCTCATTGAGCAGACCGACGGCCCGTCGGAGGCTAACCGGCGCGTCACGGTGCGCAACATCGCGCCGCTGCTGGCCGGCAGGAGCGAGCAGCAGTAGCAGCAGCAACCGCCGCAACGGGCGCGGTAGCCAACATCGAAACGGCGCTTCGCCCTTGCGGGCGGAGCGCCTTTTTGTTTTTGCTTCAGTTCAGCGCAGCCACCACGGCGGCGGGCCGTGCTTCTCGATGGCGTCGACCAGCTCGCGGTGGCGGCGGTCCTCGCGCTTCATGTGCACGGCGATGACGGCGTGGAGCGACGGCACCAGCCAGAGCACGGGGAAGATCAGTCCGAAGATCAGGCAGGGCACGATCAGCACCAGATTGAAGATCGCCGAGAACGGCTGCCCGTTGAGCAACAAGCCGAGCGGCGGCAGCAAGAAGGCGACGACGTAAATCATGGCTCCCTCCGGGGCGTTCCGCGCACATCTAGGAAGTTGCGCGACGATTACCAGCAGTGCGCACCAACCACGGACCGCCCGCCGTTCGCCGCGGGGCAAAATAATTCTTGCATTCGCGCACAAAACCACTATTTCCATCTTGCCCAAATTCGCACGTGCCTGTGGTCGCGTGTCGGTCGGTAGGTATCCGGACAAGAGGCCGGACAGCCGCCTGGGGAAGCGAGAGCCTCCTCAAGAAATCTGACCGGCAGCCGGAAGCGAAACCGGTGAACTCCGTTCTCAGCGGGGGACGCGACTTAAAGCAACGACGGACGGGCTTCTTGGTCTCTGCCGGCCTTCCAACAGCCGGCCCCGAAACTGAAGAGGCTTGTTTTTCATTGCCGGCCGTGCGGTGCGGGGTCTCCCCAATCCAAGCCAAGGCAGCTTCCGCGGGTTCTCGAACCCTTGCCGTCGGCGCGTATCCACCGCGCGCCACGGAGAGGCCGATAAATCCGCACTTACGAGGCGATTCGTCGCCTCACGAGCTGTATGGGGAGAGCGCCATGACCGCGCGCATCCGTGAGTTCCTGCGCAACCGCCGCGAAAGCGGTCTTGACGGCGAGGCTTGCCTTGTCGTCGACCTTGACGTGGTGCGCGACAACTACAATGCCTTCGCCAAGGCTTTGCCTGACACGCGCGTGTTCTACGCGGTGAAGGCCAATCCGGCTCCGGAGGTGCTCTCGCTTTTGGCCG
>JAXDOO010000468.1:0-13175 GCA_034668865.1 Alphaproteobacteria bacterium | reverse complement strand
TTTCTCGACCAGGATAGCCCGTCGGCAATGTATGCAAAGGCCGGACTTGATTCAGCTGGCATCGTTGCCAAGGTATTCGACGCGATCGAAATGAACGCACAGGAAAATAAGATCAAGTTTGTATAGTTATCGGTAGGTGGTCGTAACGCGATGACAAAGGCGCAGCCGATGCACATCATTCTGGCGCAACCGCGAGGTTTTTGCGCGGGCGTCGTGCGTGCGATCGAGATCGTCGAGCGCGCCTTGAAGAAGTATGGCGCACCGGTTTATGTGCGCCACGAGATTGTTCACAACAAGCACGTCGTTGACAGCCTTAAGGCAAAAGGTGCCCGCTTTGTGGAGAGCTTGTCGGAAATTCCGGAAAACGCGGTGACGATATTTAGCGCGCATGGGGTCGCCCGGCGTGTGGAAGACGAAGCGTCCGCCCGCGCTCTTCCTGTGCTTGACGCGACCTGTCCGCTGGTAACCAAGGTGCATAATCAAGGCCGACGTTACGTGGAGCAGGGGCGGACACTCGTTTTGATCGGTCACGCCGGCCACGCTGAAGTCGAAGGCACCATGGGCCAGATTACTGCGCCGGTATTCCTGGTGCAGACGGAACAGGACGTGGAGACGCTGGATATCCCTCCTTCTACCCCTGTAGCTTATGTGACGCAGACGACCCTCAGTGTGGACGATACGAAGGGGATCATCGCGGCTTTGGAACGTCGTTTCAGCAATCTCATCGGACCCGATATTCGGGATATCTGCTATGCGACGCAAAACCGGCAGACCGCCGTGCGGGAGTTGAGCGCATTGGTCGACGTCCTCCTGGTGGTCGGAGCCAACAACAGCTCGAATTCCACCCGCCTGCGCGAAATCGGGACCGAGGCCGGGGTCCCAAGTTATTTGATCGCCGACAGTAGCGAGTTGCAGCCCGAATGGGTTAAAGCAGCGCGCGTGGTCGGCATCACCGCGGGGGCATCCGCGCCGGAGATCCTGGTCGACGGGGTTATCGATGCCCTTGGATGCCTAGGTCCCGTCGAAGTTTCCACGTTAGCTGGGCGTCAGGAGACTGCGGAGTTTCGATTGCCCGAGGAATTGGCGGCTGTTTAGCTCGCTCTGCGCAGTTCTGCTGACGCCGATGATGGAACCAAGGAAACGACCGATGGCTATTCCGTTCTTCAAAGAAATACGCATCGGCGCCTATCTGCTCAAGCAACGGCTGATGGGCCGCAAGCGCTATCCGTTGGTGTTGATGCTGGAGCCTTTGTTCCGCTGCAACCTTGCTTGCAACGGCTGCGGCAAGATCGATTATCCCGACGAGATCCTCAACCAGCGCCTGTCGGTCGCTGATTGCCTCCAGGCGGTCGATGAATGCGGAGCTCCGATGGTCGCCATCCCGGGCGGCGAGCCGCTCATTCACAAGGAAATCGGCGAGATCGTAAAAGGGATTGTCGCGCGCAAGAAATTCGTCTCGCTTTGCACCAACGCGCTGCTTCTCGACAAGAAGCTGCATTTGTTCGAGCCATCTCCCTATCTGTTTTTCTCCGTCCATCTCGATGGCATGAAAGAGCATCATGACAAGTCGGTTTCGCGAAAAGGCGTTTTCGAGATAGCGGTTTCGGCCATCAAGGCAGCGCAGGCAAAGGGCTTCGCTGTCAACATCAACGCGACCATTTTCGACGGCCACGCCGCCGAGGACATTGCCGCGTTTCTGGACCACGCCAAGGAGCTCGACGTGGGGGTTTCGATTTCACCCGGCTATGCCTACGAACGCGCGCCGGATCAGGCGCACTTCCTCAACCGCCGCAAGACCAAGGAACTGTTTCGCAAGGTGTTCGCGCTGGGCAAAGGCAAAAACTGGAACTTCATGCACTCCACGCTGTTCCTCGATTTCCTTGCCGGCAACCAGGAGTACCATTGCACCCCGTGGGGTATGCCCACGCGCAACGTGTTCGGGTGGCAGAAGCCTTGCTATCTGCTCGGCGAAGGTTACGTCAGCACCTACAAGGAACTGGTGGAAACGACCGACTGGGATTCCTATGGAACCGGCCGGTATGAAAAATGCGCGAATTGCATGGCGCATTGCGGCTACGAACCAACGGCGGTTCATGCCACGCTCGGCAATCCATTGAAGGCACTCTGGACGGCCATCCGCGGCGTCCGCACCGATGGACCGATGGCGCCGGAAATCTCGCTGGAGCGTCAGCGGCCGGCGCAGTTCATGTTCTCCCGGCACGTCGAGCAAATGTTGAAGGACATCAAGGGCAAACCTCAGCCCGTCGCCGTGGTGAGGCTGGAGCAAGCAAAAATTCCGGACGCCGTGAAGTAAGTAGCGATCTCGCACGCGACGGGCGATGCCGCGTCGGCGATGGGACACCGAAGTGCGGACGCCGTTGACGAGACGCTTGGGACGTTCGAATGAATACCGCGCCGGTGCCAGCATCCCTGATTGTCCGCATCATCGAGTTCTGCACGTGCCACGCCTTGCCGGTAATAGTTTTTGGATTGCTGCTGGCATTGGCTGCCGGGATCTATACGGCCCGGAATTTCGCCATCACCTCGGACATCAATGCGCTGCTGTCGCCCAACCTCGAATGGCGCAAACGCGAGCTTGCATTCGAGAAGGCCTTCAGCCGCTTCGAACAAATCATCGTCGTTGTTCGGGCACCGACGCCGGAACTCGTCGGTCAGGCGACAGCCGCGCTGGCGGAACGGCTGGCGCAACAGAAAGATCGGTTTCGCTCGGTCACGCAGCCCGGCGGGGGCGAGTTCTTCACCCGCAATGGGCTGCTGTTTCAGACACCCGAGGAGCTTCAGCGCACTCTCATACCTCTGACACAGGCTGAGCCGATCATCCATGACCTCGCCACCGATCAAAGCCTGCGTGGCCTTATTAGCGGGATCGAGGACGTCCTGCTCGGTGTCCGAGCCGGACATGTCAAACTCGATGACCTGACGCGCGTCTTCACGATGGCGGCTAACACGTTGGACAACGCGATCGCAGGGCGTCCGGCGAGCTTTTCCTGGCGCGTCCTGGCGCAGGGACATCCGGCACGTCCCAGCGATTTGCGCGGTGTTATCGAGGTGCGTGCCGTGCTCGACTATGGCGCGCTGGAACCGGGACATGCGGCGACCGAGGCCATCCGAAAGGCTGCCGCTGAGATTGTTCCGACCTTCCAGGCCGATGTCCGGCTTACGGGGCCGGTGCCGATGGCGGACGAGGAGTTCGGCACCCTGCGGGAGGGTGCTGTGAGCAACGCGATCGTCACAATCGCCCTCGTCCTTTTTATTCTGTGGCTGGCGTTGCGTTCGGGCCGGCTGATCGCCGCCGTGTTCATCAATCTGTTCATCGGCCTGACAATCACGACGATGGTCGGTCTCATGATCGTCGGCGCGTTCAATCTGATCTCTGTTTCCTTCGCCGTTTTGTTCGTCGGAATCGGAGTCGATTTTGGAATTCAGTTCAGCGTCCGCTATCGTGCTGAACGTCACGCGGTCGATAATCTCAGGAAGGCGCTCCTGCATGCGGGAAAGAGGGCAGGTATCCCCTTAATGCTCGCTGCCGGTGCGACGGCGGCAGGCTTTCTGTCGTTCCTACCGACCGAGTACCAAGGCGTCTCTGAACTGGGCCTGATCGCCGGCCTCGGGATGCTGATCGCTTTTGCCACCAGCATCACGGTGCTACCGGCCCTTATCACGCTGTTCAATCCGCCGGGCGAGCCAGAGCCGCTTGGATATTTCGCATTGGCGCCCGTCGATGAATTTCTGGAGCGTCATCGCATCGCGATCATCGTGGGCACGGCAATTGTTGTGGCGGCCGGTCTGCCGCTGCTTTATTGGCTGCATTTCGACTTTAACCCCATCAATCTGCGCAGCCCCAAGGTCGAGTCGGTCGCGACATATCTTGAGCTCAGCCGTGATCCGGCTAACCACACGGATACGGCAAACGTGCTGGCTCCTTCGCTCCAAGAGGCAAATGCCATCGCCGATCGTGTATCGAAACTGCCCGAGGTCGGCAGCGTCATGACGCTCACGACATTCATCCCGGATCATCAGCAAGAGAAGCTTAAAATGATCGCTAATGCCGCGAAAGTATTGGCCGGAGCGTTCGACTTGAAGAATATGGAGTCACCGCCGACTGACGCGGAGAATGTCGAGTCGCTGAATGAAGGCGCGGCGCAGCTCACCAAGGCGGCTGGAAATCAACCAGGTTCCGGTGCGGATGCCGCCAGAGGTCTTTCGGCGGCACTATCAACACTCGCCAAGTCAAATCAGGAGGCACGGTCAAGGGCTGAGGCCGCCTTCCTGCCGCCGCTCCGGGTCGCTTTGGGTGGCCTTCAGGCCTCGCTTCACCCACAACCTGTCACACAGGAGTCTTTGCCGCCCGAGTTGCGCCGCGATTGGATGACACCAGACGGGCAGGCACGTGTGGCAATAGCGCCGAAGGGAGACCCAAACGACAACGAAGCCATGCGAACTTTTGCGCGCGCGGTGCTGGCGGTTGAGCCGCGCGCCATCGATGGGCCCATTTCGGTCACGGAAGCCGGCGATACCGTGGTGAATTCGTTTATTCAGGCGGGGTTGTGGGCGCTGCTTTCGATTGGAATCTTGTTATGGATCGTGCTGCGCCGCTTTGGCGATGTCCTACTGACGCTGATTCCGCTGCTGCTGGCCGGTGTGGTCACGCTGGAGGTCTGCGTGCTAATCGGTATGCCGCTTAATTTCGCAAACATCATCGCTCTGCCGCTCCTGCTCGGCGTCGGCGTCGCGTTCAAGATTTATTACATTATGGCCTGGCGCTCAGGGCAGACCAACCTGCTGCAGACCAGCCTCACGCGCGCTGTAATGTATAGCGCGCTCACAACGGCGACCGCCTTCGGCAGCCTCTGGTTTTCCAGTCATCCTGGCACTTCGAGCATGGGCAAATTAATGGCGCTATCACTCGTGTGCACGATGGCCGCGGCGGTGTTGTTTCAACCGGTTTTAATGGGCAAGCCCCGGGAATCTGCTACCGGCGGGGAGGCTTGAGCATGGAAACATTGCAACGGCACTGCAAGCAGTCGAACAAGGGAGTGGCCCGCATGGCGGTCGGTAGGGCTGTGACAGTTGTATTATTGGGCTTGTGGTCTTCAGTGTCGTTCGCGCAGGACAGGGGCGGTGATTCAAACGTGCTCTCCCCAAGTGGCACGTCCCAGGAAGAGGCCGCGTGCCGCCGGGATGTCCGGCGGTTTTGTCGGGATATTCCTGACAGCGCGGGGTCGCTTTCCTTTCTCATGTGTCTGAAGGAAAATCGCAGTAAGATCAGCAAGGCCTGCCAGAATGTGCTCGCAAGCCATGGGCAGTGATCGCAGAATGAGGTGAAGCCGATAAGTGGGGGTGCGGCCTGGTAATGAAGGCGAACGCGCATGAATCGGATGTTCTTGCCGGCCACTGTTGTAGCGATGTTGATTTGTTCGGCCCTTGCAACTCCGCTGCACGCAGAGCCATCGGTCGTTGGTCTTTGGGAGCAATCCGACGAGCACGGTCGCGTCCAGGCTTGGTTCAATTTCTTTGAGAAGAATGGTGTCTATGTCGGCGCCATTGCCAAGGCATTCCCCGCGCCCGGCGAAACGTCTGAAGACGTTTGCAGCAAATGCCCAGGCGATCAAAAGGATGCGCCGTTCGTCGGTCTCGTCATCGTCAATGGCATGCAGCGCAAAGGACTTACCTACGAGAACGGTACGATTCTGGATCCCCGCGACGGGTCGGTCTATCGCGCTGTAATGGATCTTAGCCCTGACGGTCAGAAGCTCACAGTTCGCGGTTTTCTCGGCATCAAATTGCTTGGTCAAAGTCAGGTTTGGCGACGGCTTCCCGACAATGCGATGCAGCCGACCGGCAAATTACCCGATGTAAATAAACGGCGTTGAGCGCCGCTACGAAGCCTGAGTAATTAGGCCAAAGCCATGCCCCAGCCGCCGGCGAGAACGCACCATTGCGGCGCGGGCGGTTCGGGTATCCAAGGCAAGCCGCAACAATCCACCCAACTGGCTGGGCTGCGCAACAATCGAGCGCCACACCGCCGACAGGTCGGTCGTCCCGTCTGTATGACGCTCGCTGAGAGCCGCTGGCGGCAGGCTGCGATGACTTGGATCTGCCACGACGCGCAGCGCCGCGAATGGAAGCTTGTGTTTGAATGCCGCGATTGCTGCACCCGCAGATTCCATGTCCACCGCAACGGCGCCAGTGGCAACCGCCATCTTTCTTTTGTCGTCAGGGCTGCACACAGGTGCCGCCGCGCCGGCGATATCCGCGTGAATCGAACCTGGTATTGCCGAACGAAGCCTGTCAAACCATTCGCGGTGTGAATGGTATTTCCGATCGCCCGTCACGATGGATCGAGCAACGATACAGGCGCCGGGTTTGAGATCGGGCGTCAATCCCCCGGCAATGCCAAAAGAAATAATTCCCCGGCACGCCCGCCGAATGGTTGCGGAAATGACATGCGCGTTTGCTGCGCCGCCGGTGACCACCACGACGCCCGGTCCGGCCGCGATGCCGGCCTCAAAGGCCATGCCCGTAACGACAATCACATACGGTCTAATGCGGGTGCTTGGCGGCATCACATCCCGAATCCGACGGGCTGTCCCGCCATCACGTTCCGCCAGCGGGCCAGAGCCCAAAGCGGAAACAATTTCGAATATCCATGATAGCGCAAATAAAACACCCTAGGAAAGCCGGTCGCGGTGAAACGGTCCTCTGTCCAAAATCCGTCGGATTCCTGCGTGCGTAGCAGGAAATCAATGCCGCGTGCCACCGCTGGGATTCCGGTCGCGCCGGCCGCCATCAGACCGAGCAGGGCCCAGGCTGTTTGCGACGCCGTGCTCGGTGCGGGTTCATAGCCATAATATTCAAGTTTGTAGCTGGTTCCGTCCTCGCCCCAGCCGCCATCGGGATTCTGGATCGAGACGAGCCAGTCAACAGCCTTGCGTATCTGTGGCGCATCAGGAGCAATGCCGGCAACATTGAGGCAGCTTAGCACCGACCAGGTGCCGTAGATGTAATTCATGCCCCATCGGCCATACCAGCTGCCGTCTGCGCGTTGCGCGCGGAAAAGATAGTCAAGCGCCCGGCGCAGCGCCTGGCTGGTGTCTGGCCGTTCGCCGAGCTGGGCCAGCATCGACACGCAGCGTCCGGTTACGTCCTCGGTCGGTGGATCAAGCAAGGCGCCATGATCAGCGAACGGGATGTTGTTGAGGTAAAGGTAATCATTGTCGGCGTCGAAGGCGCCCCAGCCACCATTTTTGCTTTGGAGATCGGAAACCCATTCCCGTCCGCGCTCAATCGCGGTTTGATGCCGTGTGTCGCCAAGCATGCCTTGTGCACGGTCCATCGCCATCACCACCACCGCGGTGTCGTCGACGTCCGGGTAGTACGGATTTGCGTATTGAAATGCCCAACCGCCGGGCCGCGCTTGCGGCCGGCTCTCGACCCAGTCTCCAACGACGTCGAGCACCTGGAGCGGCTGCAGCCATTGCAGGCCGGCGGCGACTGCATCGGTTGCGGGCTGCGTGCCGACTTCTAGCAGGGTGTGACAGACCAGGGCGGTGTCCCACACCGGCGAAACGCAGGGCTGGCAGTAGACTTCGTCGGGCTTCATTACCAGCAGCTTGTCGATGGAATCGCGCGCGGCGACATAATCAGGGTGCTGACGCGGATACGCGAGTGCATCGAACATCATGACGGAATTGACCATCGCCGGGAAAATCGCGCCCAACCCATCCCGGTTGTTGAGGCGTTCGGTGACGAAGGTCACGGCCTTGTCGGTGGAGCGCTTGCGCGCTCCTTTGGGAAATGCAGGCTCAAGCAGCCGGAGCACGGCATCGATGCCGCGAAACAGCTGGAACCAGCCCCACTGCTGATGCGGCGCTTTGGGGCGCGTACCGATGCTCTGCGGCGGTTGGATGAACAGTTCATCAATGCCGACGTTCTTTGGATTGCGCGCTTTCGGTTTGAGCGCCTGCAGCACCAGCAGCGGAACGATAACCGTGCGTGCCCAGTATGACACCTTGGAAAGGTGAAATGGAAACCACCGCGGCAGCAACATGATTTCGACAGGCATGATGGGAACCGCACGCCACGTAATTATTCCGAACAACGCCAGCATGAACCGAGTGAAGACGTTGCTTTCGGCGGCACCGCCTCGTGTCCGGATCGCGTCCCGGGCACGCTGCATGTGCGGGGCGTCGATGTCTTCGCCGATCATCTTGAGCGCGAAATAGGCCTTCACGCTTGCGCTCATGTCAAAATCACCGCCATGGAACAGCGGCCAGCCATTATGCCTGCCCTGGATGCGACGCAAATAGACCGCGATCTTTGATTCAAGAGATGCGTCCACGGGCTCTGCCAGATAATGGCGTAGCAATACGTATTCCGCGGGAATGGTTGCATCGGCTTCGAGTTCGAAAACCCAATGCCCGTCGCGACGCTGCCGCGCCAACAAGGCATCCGTTGCCAAGGCGATCGCGCGCTGAAGTGCGCCCTCGTTTGGCAGGGGATTGGCAGAAGCAAGTAAGGTGTCGGACATTTTTCTGTCGTCTACGTCTTGTTGGTGATCAGTTCTGCCGCGCGGTTGCCCGACCGGATCGCGCCCTCGATGGTTGCCGGCAGGCCGGTTGCGGTCCAATCGCCCGCAAGCGCGAGATTGGCCCAACGCGTGGCTACGCCGGGGCGCAGGGCCTCAGCATGCGGCAGCGCCGCGAATGTTGCCCGCCGTTCCCGCACGATTTGCCATGGGGGCAGGGCGTCCGCAATGCCTGTGATCGTGGCTACCTCTTGCCACATCAGGGCCGCCAGGTCCTCCCGGGGCTTTTCGAGCAACCGGTCTGCGTTGCTGATGGTAACGGACAAGCGGTCAGGAAATGCGAATAGCCATTCGACTGTGCCGTTAATTACGCCGGTGATCGACACCGTCGGTTCGGGCGGCTTGATCCGAAAATGGCCATTGACGATGGCACGAAATTCGGTCGGAACCTTCAGGCCATCCACCAGTGCGGAAGCAACCACAGGCGGAACGGCAAGGACGAGCGCGTCACTGGCTTGCAAGCGCATGGGTGCTTCGCCGAAGTCGAGCCCGACCACACGCATTGCATCGAACGTAAGACTGCGCAGGCGGCTGCCAAAATGCACCGTTCCCCCGTTTGCCTGGATAAAGCGGAGCGCCGGCTCGACAAAGGTGCGCGATAGACCGTCACGCGCGACCAGCGGACGGTAGTTGCGTCCGCCTGCAGCCAGCGTTTCGAGGATCAGAGCGGCTGCGAGTTTGGCCGAGCCCTCGCGCGGCTCCGTGTTGAGAGCCGCCAGCAGGAACGGCTTAATCAGCCGTTCGTAAAGCGGTCCGCTGCAGTCGAACAGGTCACTGACGGCGGCGCCTTCGGGCGCGCGCAGAAGCCGCAGCACAGAAAGATAGTCCCACGCTCGCGTGCCCGGCACCCGGCGTTTTGGATCGAGAATCCACCATGGCACTGGTCCGTCATTTGCCCGAACGATCCATCGTCCGCCGGTCGAGAGATCAACAAATGGAATGCCAGCATTCCGGGGGGATGAGAGCTGATCTCGCGCACCGATTTTATCGAGAAATGCCAGCGTTGCATGGTTGCCGGAGAGAACGAGATGGTTCCCATTGTCGATCATCATCCCAAGCGTGGGATCGTAATATGAGCGGCATCGCCCGCCGGCCTGATTGGTTGCCTCATGGACGCTGACGCGGACACCCTGCGATGCCAGTTTCACAGCGGCAGAGAGGCCAGCCAGACCAGCGCCAACAATGTGGACGAGACGAGGCGTCATTACACGAAGGCATATTGCAGAAGGATACGGAAAAGTTGCCTGCGCTTCAGTTTGACGCGCTCGCGCGGTGCTTGCCATCCGCGCTCGATCATGCGCGCGAGGATTAAACGGTAGGCCGCTGCCATGATGCGCGGCGTACGCACCGTCCAGCGCGGGCTTTTTGCCATGACGGCATTGGCTTCGGTGAAATGGCGCTCTGCCAGTGCGACGACAAAGGCGCAAGCCCTGCCGATGTTCGGACTTGAAAGCGCAGCCAAGGGCTCGCTCGTCGTAATGTTTGCTGCGAGCATGGCTTCTTTCGGGAGGTAGAGACGGCCCAAGGCTGCATCCTCGTCGAGATCGCGCAGGATATTGGTGAGCTGCAGCGCGCGGCCTAAGTGGTAGGCGAGCGCAAGCCCCGCTTGTTTCTCCATTTGAAACACGCGAACACTCAGCCGACCCACGGCACTGGCGACACGGTCGCAATAGAGGTCCAGGGTTGCAAGGTCGGGCGCGCGAATGGTGGAGACGACGTCCATCTCCATCCCGTCGATGACTGCGAGAAAGTCCACCCGCGGCAGTTCGAATGTTTGCACCGCGCGTGCAAGTCCGCGCGTATGTGGGGCATGGGAGCCGGAGTAGATCGCATCGATCTCGGCGCGCCAGCGCCGCATTTGATCGATGCGCACCTCATGCGGAAGGGGCTCATCGGCGATGTCGTCGACCGCGCGGCAGAACCCGTAGATCTCAAACATGGCTTCGCGCTGCGCCCGAGGCATGATGCGCATGGCTGCGTAGAAGGAGCTGCTACGGGCACGGGTCGCGGCTGATATTGGATGTTCTGCCATCAGTCGCTCACGTTCGGGGCGCCCCGGCCGACACGCGCGCTCGCCGCCGGAAGCGATGTGATACACCCGTCAGCACCGCAAGCAGGCTGACGAAGGCGGTATCCAGTTTGCCAAGATGCGTATTTTCGCTCAAGGGATCGTGTGTAGCCAGCAGGCCCACCAGACGTCCGGCCAATGCATAGATGACCGAGATTTCCAGTCCCAGACGCCAATCTTCGGTAAGCCCAGAGAGTGTTTTTCCCTTGTCCAACAGCGTCGCCGCGCGATCCGCGAGGCCCTCAAAGCAACGCCGCAGCGGCGGCGACGCCTGCGGCTCGCCGAGCGCTTCGACACCGAGGCCGACGGCTTCGAGCGCCTCCAGAGGTACGTAGACCCGGTCGAGATTGCGGTAGTCCTCACCGCAGTCCTGCAGATGATTGATAATCTGAAGCGCCGCGCAAATCGAATCGGACGCGGGCCAGGTCGTGCGACTCTCCCCGTGCACGTCGAGCACAAAACGCCCGACCGGCATGGCTGAATAGGCGCAGTACGCCATAAGATCATTCCAATCGGCGTATCTGCGCTTGGTGACGTCAAGCCGAAAGGCCTTGAGGAGGTCCTGCGCGTGTTGCGGTGACAGGCCATGGCTGGCAAGCGCGGTGCGAAGGGCTGCGGCCTGCATATTCCCGCCGTGGCCTCCGATCAGTTCGGTCTCGAGGCCGTCGAGCAGGTCCAACTTCTGCTGCGCGGGCAGCATGGCGTGATCAGCGATGTCGTCCGCGGTCCGCACGAATTCGTAAAATGCAAGGATCGGCGCGCGGTGCCGCGACTGGATCAGCCACGACGCCACGGGAAAATTCTCATTCCGGTGCGTCTTCCCGGAACGCAGATCGTTAGCGTCGATCATCGCAGGCGGTCTTCTTTGCTTGGACACGGCCTTTCCAAAGACCGCCGCGTCCTACACCGCTCTGATAAGCGGAATCGACGGTAAAGGCCATGTATGAAAGCGCGATCGCGGGCAGCAGCAGTCCCCACAGCGGGGACACCCGGTAGATCCGTAACGTCGGCTGAAATACGATCGCCATAGCCCCCCAGGTGAAAAAGCCAAGCATCCGAGCGAGGCCTTGGCCGAACAGGGCGAGCAGAACGGGCGCAATATAGATGAGCGTCAAACCGGCCGCGGTCCCTGCCAATAGCAGCGGCGAATAGCCAAGCTGAGCATAGGCCGATCTGACGACCATGCGCCGGACGTCTTTGATCTTCGGATATGCCCGGATGCTGCAGGCTCGTCCGGTCAGCCCGAGCATGATGGCTCCCTGTTTCTTCATCGCGGAAGCCAGCGCACAATCGTCGATCAATTCGCCTCGAATGGCTTCGACCCCGCCAGCGGCACGAAGAGCGTCGAGGCGCGCCAGCATGCAACCGCCGGCGGCCGCTGCGGTGGCACGATCCTGGCGCTTGACCCAGACGAATGGGTAAAGCATCTGAAAGAAAAATATGAACGCCGGAATGAGTGCACGTTCGGCAAAGCTTTCGCAGCGTAGCTTGACCATTCGAGAGTTGAGGACCAAGCCGTCTGCATGGGACCTGGAAACAAGTTTCGTCAAAGCGTCGGGCGCGTAGACGATGTCGGCGTCAGTGAGCAGCAGATAGGTAGGGCTGCTCTTTTGCGCGTGATCGATGCCCTGCTTCATCGCCCATAACTTGCCGGTCCACCCCTCGGGCAATGGTGCGCCGGATAAGATGGTGAGGCGGCCGGCAGCACCTGCTGATACGGCGGCGCAGCGCGCGGCGTCGGCCGTACCATCTACGCTCTGGTCATCCACCACTACAATCGAGAAGGGTCCAGGGTAATCCTGGCGCAGCAGCGAAAGGACTGCTTCGCCGATGCCATCAGCTTCATCTCGCGCGGGGATGATAACGGCGACAGGCACCGACGTTGTCGGCCCGGGGGCTTCCGGTTCCCGCTCCGTAGAGAGCCAAAATCCGCCACGCGCGGCAATAAGGTAAACCCATCCTATTGCTGCTGCTAAGGCTATTAAGTTCGCTACCATGGTGTTGAAGGTATATTACAAACGCCCGTTCGAAAGCTCGCCTCTTCGAAGGTTATGAATTTACTCTTGCGCGCTTGGCGCTTTTGCGGTGGAGCTTCTTCCCAGCCAGAGCTGTTTGTCCACGATCCTGCGGCTGCGATGCCGTACAATCTTGATGACCCATTCCACAATGCTGAGTTTCAAGCCAAGGTAGGCAAGCTCCTTGCCGCCGCCCGCGCAGGAGAGAAGCAGCCGATCCGGGAGCAGGACAATTAGCAAGTTCTGAGCAGTTTATACGGCTCGCTTAGGGTCCTCGTTCGGCGGTCCAATGACCCGAGCAAGACGCGGCCTTCCACTTCCCATTGCCATTCCTGGCTGACAATTGACCCGATGCTATAGCGCTGTTGTATCCGTGCACGATCGCCACGCTGAGTGATCCGCGGCCAGTCACCGTTCCAGAAATGACAACCGGTTCATCGCCGCCGTTACTTAGCGCGCTATCCTTGATGTGTATCGAATATTT
>JAXDOO010000467.1:0-3433 GCA_034668865.1 Alphaproteobacteria bacterium | reverse complement strand
TCGCCAACGTCGAAATCGGCGTCGCGCTTACCGGCGAAGTGGATTTTTCCACCGGCGATCCGCGGCTGGCCTTTGGCATCGCCGGCACGCGCATGCAGCTGGCGGCCATGAAAAAGTTGTGGCCGGCATTCGTCCAGCCTGAAGTGCGCAGCTGGGTCAACGATCACGTCTTGCGGGGAGATATTGAGCGCGTGGCAATCGCGACCAACGCTCATCTGTCGGCCTTCAAGCGCGGCGGACCGCCGGTCCCCGACGACGGGCTTTTCATCGAGATCCTCGCGCGCAACGCTGTGTTGCGGCCGCTCGAAACGTTGCCGCCGATCGAGAATGCGGAAGTGGCCGTGCGGGTGACCGGGCGCTACGCGAGCGTCGGCGTAAACAAGGGCACGATCGCGCTCCCGTCCGGCCGCAAGCTGACCGTAGCCAATGGCTTGTTCGAGGTGCCGGACAGCGAGGTACCGCAGCCTCCCAGCAAGACGCGCATGCGGATCGAAGGACCGGTGCCGGTGGCGGCGGAACTGCTGGAAACCGAGCGCTTGCGCGAGTTCGTCGGGATGCCCTTCGACATAACGAGCGCCAGGGGCAATGTCCTTGCTCAGGTTTCTCTCGCCTTTCCGCTGAAACGCGATCTGCCGCCCGGCTCATCGACATATTCCGTGGTGGCGGACATCGCCAACTTTTCTGCCGATAACATGATCCTGGGCCAAAAAGTGGAAGCGCAGTCGTTGCGCATCAACGCCGGCAACCAGGGCTATCAGATCAAGGGCGACACCAAGATCGCGGGCACTGCGGCGACACTCGACTATCGCAAGGCCAAAACCGATATCGACGCGGAAGTCCGCATCCAAACCAGCCTCGACGAGGCCGGGCGCGCGCGTTTTGGGCTCGACGTTGGCACCGTCCTCGCAGGTTCCGTTCCGGTAAAGGTTACCGGCTATATTGGCCCGCCTGAGCGGGACAGCCGCTTCATCATCGACGCCGATCTCACGCCGGCACGCATCGATAATCTGCTGCCGGGCTGGACCAAACCTGCCGGAAAAACCGCGCGCGCTAACTTTGCCCTGGTCACACGGGGGCAATCGGTGCGGATCGAAGACATGGTGATCGAGGGTTCCGGCACGCAGGTGAAAGGCATCATCGAGCTCGACGGCTCCCGTGACATCGTAACCGCTCATTTTCCTGTCTTCAGTCTCGCCGAAGGCGACAAGGCGACTTTCAAGGCCGATCGCGCCCCTGACGGCGCGTTGCGGGTGACCATGCGCGGCGACGTCCAGGACGGCCGCGGCTTCATCAAATCGACGGTTGCCGGCGCGCGGGCCAACGCCAAAGATAAGCCGCCGATCGATCTCGATCTCGATCTGCGGCTCGGCACCGTGATCGGTTTCAACGGAGAAACGCTGCGCAACCTGGAGCTCAAACTCTCGCGCCGTGCCGGCCAGATCCGCAGCTTCGGCATGAATGCCAAGCTCGGCCGCGATGCCCAGCTTGCCGGCGATCTTCGCCGCAAGCCATCCGGCGACGGCAATGTGTTGTATTTCGAGACCAGGGACGCAGGTGCGCTGTTTCGCTTCACCGATAGCTATGCGCGCATGACCGGCGGGCGGATGTGGGTGGCGATGGACGCGCCAACGGGTAGCCCCGGGCCGCAAGACGGCCTGCTCGGAATCAGCGATTTCTCCATTCGCGGCGAACCGGCGCTCGAGCGCGTGGTGTCGGCCGGACCGGCCAATGGCGGCCAGCGCGAGGGGGTGAAATTCACCCGCATGCGCGCAGAATTCACCCGCATGCCAGGTCGGCTGGAAATTCGCGACGGCGTCGTGCAGGGCAATATTGGCGCCACCATCGACGGGCAGATCGATTACCTCGGCGACGAGGTGCATCTGCGCGGCTCGTTCGTGCCGCTCTATCAGCTCAACAATATGTTGGGGCAGATTCCGATCGTCGGGATTTTGCTCGGCGGCGGCAACGAGGGCTTGCTGGGCGTGACCTATGAAGTGGTGGGACCACCCAACGCGCCGCGGCTGAACGTCAATCCGCTATCGGCGGTGGCGCCCGGACTGCTGCGCAAGCTGTTCGAATTCCGCAACGCGCCAAGCGACCGCGGCTACGAGGCGCTGCGCTGAATTTCAAACCGGCTTGACCAGAACGTGACGCTTTTTGCCGAGCGATAGCTTGATCACGCCTTCCGGCGTCAGCTCTTTCTTGCTCAACACAAATTTCTCGTCAGTCACGGCGGCGTCGTTCACCTTCAGCCCGCCGCTCTTGATCTGGCGGCGCGCTTCGCTGGTGGATGGCACCAGCCCTGCCTTGATGAAAGCCGCCAGCACCCCCAGGCCTTGTTCTAATTCCTGACGCGGCAGCTCGATGGTCGGCAGCGAGGTGGCGAGGCCGCCGGTTTCAAAAGTCGTGCGCGCGGTGCGCTCGGCTTCCTCTGCGGCGTCGCGGCCATGCAGCAGCGCGGTGGCCTCGGTCGCGAGGATCTTCTTCGCCTCGTTGATCTCCTGCCCCTGCAAGGCCGCGAGCCGCCCGATCTCCGGCAGCGGCAACTCAGTAAAGAGCTTGAGCAGTTTCACCACATCGCCGTCTTCGCTGTTGCGCCAGAATTGCCAATAATCATAGGGACGCATCATGTCGGCGTTGAGCCAAACGGCGCCGGAGGCTGTTTTTCCCATCTTCGCACCGGAAGACGTCATGAGAAGGCCGGTCGTTAGTGCAAAGAGCTCAAGGCCTGCCGTACGGCGGCCAAGCTCAATGCCGCTGACGATGTTGCCCCACTGATCCGATCCTCCGATCTGCAAGGTGCATTTGTACTTGCGATTGAGCTCCACGAAATCGTAGGCCTGCAGGATCATGTAATTGAATTCGAGGAAGGTCAGCGGTTGATCGCGATCAAGCCGGAGTTTCACCGAGTCGAAGCTGAGCATGCGATTAATCGAAAAGTGGCGCCCATAATCGCGCAGGAAGTCGATGTAGTTGAGCTTGTCGAGCCAATCGCGGTTGTTCACCAGGATGGCGTCATTGTGGCCATCACCGAAGCTGAGGAACTTGCTAAACACGGTGCGAATGCCCGCGATGTTGGCATCGATCTGCTGGTCGGTCAAAACTTGGCGTATTTCGTCCTTGCCCGACGGATCACCAACACGGGTCGTACCACCGCCGATCAGAACGATCGGTCGATGCCCGGTCTTTTGCAGCCACCGCAGCATCATGATGCCAAGGAGATTGCCCACATGAAGACTCGGCGCCGTACAATCGAAGCCTTGATAGCCCGTGATCGGGCCGGCCGCTGCCTTTGCATCCAGGCCTGCGGCATCGGAGAGCTGATGGATGAAACCACGGCTCGCCAGCACATTGAGGAAGTCGGACTTGTAGGTGGTCATTGCTTTGGCTAATCGAGGTTGCTGGCCGGTGGTGTAACAGGTCCGCCGACCGA
>JAXDOO010000466.1:0-4497 GCA_034668865.1 Alphaproteobacteria bacterium | reverse complement strand
GTCCTGATCCAGGACGGCCGGAACGGCGTGGTTTCCAGCCGGCGGCAGACGGCTTTGATATTGGCAAATTTGTACGGGATGTTGGAGTTCTGGAAGATATTGCCGGGCGCGATGTCGGGCTTGGCGGGCAGACCCGCAAGGTTGGCCGCGATCAGCGGCACCATGAAGCTCGCGGCCGTCTGCTGCGGGATGAAAAACTCCGATTCCCAGGCGGTCACATTGCCGGAGGAGTCCATGCCGGCGCGCAAATCGACCAAGGTGGGCGGCCCTTTCGGGTCCCAACCGTGCTCGTCGGCGCGCGACCATTGCACGCGCACCGGCTTGCCAGCCGCCTTGGCGAGCATCGCGGCGTCGGCAGCGGCATCTTCGTGACCGTTGCGGCCGTAGCAGCCAGCACCTTCCAGGTAGAGGCAGCGGACGTTGTCAGGTGAAAGCCCGAACATCTCGGCGAGTTGCTTGCGCAGATCGTGCGTTGCCTGTGAAGACGACCAGGAGGTCAGCTTGCCATCCTTGAACTCGGCCACCGCGCAAGAGGGACCGATCGAACCATGGGTGTTGATGGCGAAATCATAAGTTGCCGTCATTTTCTTTGCGGCCTGCGCCATTGCCTCGTCGGTGTTGCCGACGGTGCCGGTCACCTCGTCTTTCGCGACCTTGGTTGCGCGCACATGCTCGTAGAGCTTGGCCTGCTCGGGGAGTCCTTCCCATTTCGACCATGTGGCTGCGGATTTGAGCTTTTGCGCGCCGTTGATCGCTGCCCATTCATTGCTGGCGACGACGCCTAGGAAATTGCCCTCGCGCACCACCTGCACGATGCCCGGAATGTCCTTGATTGCGGCCTCGTCGACCTTTTCGAGCTTGGCGCCGACCGACGGCGGTCGCACCACCCGGCCATGCAGCATGTCGGGCATCCGCAGGTTATGCATATAGATGAAGCGCCCGGTGCATTTGTCAGGGATGTCGACGCGTGGGATCGGCTTGCCGACCAACTTGTAATCCTTCGGATCCTTGAAGGTCGCCGGCTTGGTGTGGTCGAGCTTGAGCGAAAAACTCTTGCCGCCGATCAAATCGCCGTAGCTGACCTTCTTGTCGCCAGCCACCGCGATGCCATCGACGATCTTGACGTCTTCCGGCTTGGCGCCGAGCCGCTTGGCGGCTTCCGCCACCAGCGCCTGTCGGGCGGTCGCCGCCGCGTTGCGGATCTGGATGCCGCCAGCCTGGATGCTCAGGCTGCCCCAGGTCTTGCCCTGATCGGGCGTAAGCGCGGTGTCGCCTTCGATCACCTTCACCGAGCTGAAGGGCACATCGAGCTCGTCGGCTGCGATCTGCATCAGCGCCGTGCGCACGCCGGTGCCGAAATCGATCTTGCCGGAATAGACGGTGACCATGCCTTTGGCATCGATCGAGAGAAAAGCATCGACCTCGGTAAGCGCCAGCGGCTTTTCCGGTGTCGGTCCTTGCGCCAATGCCTCCGCGATGTGGCCGGCGAAGGAAAAGCTGACGATCAACGCGCCGCCGCTCTTGAGGACGGTACGCCGCGACGGAACGAAATGCGTGTTCATGATTGCCTCCCTCAGGCGTAAGTGGATGCGCGCTTGACCGCCTTGACGATGCGGGCATGCGTCCCGCAGCGGCAGAGATTTCTGGCGAGCGCTTCCTTGATCTGCGCCTCGGTCGGTTTCTTGTTCTCCGTCAGGAAAGCCGCGGATTCCATGATCATGCCGTTGATGCAATAGCCGCATTGCGCGGCCTGTTCCTCGATGAAGGCGCGCTGAACCGGGTGCGGCTTCTCCGGCGTGCCGAGGCCTTCCAGCGTCACGACTTTCTGCTGGTCGGTGATTTTCGACAGCGGCATGACGCAGGAGCGCACCGCCTTGCCGTCCACATGCACCGTGCAGGCGCCGCATTGCGCCAATCCGCATCCGAACAACGGACCGTTCAATGCCAGGTTGTCGCGCAGCGCTACCAGCAACGACTGCTCGGGGTCGTCGATGTTGATGGTGACGGATTTCCCATTCACGTTGAGCGATTTCGACTGCGCCATGGTTTCCTCCCCGGCAGGCCAGACGGCATTTTTAAAGGACGCGGTGGACCGCGTTTTTGTTGGCTCGATCCTAGGACAAATTCGGGGGCAACCCAAGCCGGATCGGCGTCCCCTCGCCAAGCAAAAGCATTCTGCTAGCATGGGCCTGTTTTCGGGCTTCCGCAGGGGATAGGGATGAACAAGGCAAGTCATACGAAAAGGATCTCCGGCATTTTCGCCGGCACGCTGGTCGGTATCCTCTTGGCAGGCGCCGCGGCGGCGCAGACGCCGTCCTATGAAGGCAAACAGCTGCGCATGATCATCCCGTCCGGCGCGGGCGGCGGCTACGATACTTATGCGCGCGTTCTCGCGGCGCATCTGGAAAAGCATCTTCCCGGCAAACCGAACATCATCAACCAGAACATGCCGGGCGCGAGCGGTATGATCGCGACCAACTGGGGAGCGAGCGAGGCGGCGCCGCGGGACGGCAGCGTCATCGTGGCGACCTATAACGCGCTACTGCTCGAGCCGCTGTTCGATAACGCAGCGGCAAAATACGATCCGCGCAAGTTCGAATGGATCGGCAGCATCGGTAAGCAGCAGCAGATCTGCGTGACATGGCACGCCAGCCCGATCAAAAAGATCGAGCAGGCGAAGGATCGCGAAGTGATTGTTTCGGCCACGGGCGTGACCGGCAACTCGGCCACCATGCCGAAAATGCTCAACACCATGTTGAACACGAAGTTCAAGGTGGTGACCGGCTACACCACGTCGGAGTCGCGCCTCGCGGTCGAGCGCGGCGAGGCGGAAGGCATCTGCGGCCTTTCCTATTCCACGCTGAAGGCCTCCAACGCGGACTGGATCATCAACAACCGCATCAATGTGCTGGTGCAGACCGGCGCCACGGTGCAGACCGGGCTGGAAAAGGTGCCGCTCCTGATCGACCTCGTGTCAGACGCCGATACCAAGAAGGTGCTCGAGATCCTGGCCTATCCGGAGGAGATGGGGCGGCCTTTCTTCATGCCGGCCGGCACGCCGAAGGAATATGTCGAAGTCATGCGCAAGGCCTTCGACGCCACGATGAAGGATCCGGCTTTCCTGGCCGATGCGGAAAAGGCCCGGCTTGAAGTCGAACCGGTTGGCGGCGCGCAGATGGAGAAGATGATCAAGGCCGTCTTCGAGACGCCGAAGGCGCTGATCGAGCGCGCGGGCAAGCTGAAGGGGGAGTAGTTCGGCTCTAATGTTCCCTGAGCAGCCGTCCAAATCCTTCGATCCGGTCATTGACGCCCGCCGTCCGCATCGCCTCCCAGGCGATCGCCTGCAACGAGGTCATCACGCTGACCTTTAGCTCCTGCTCCAGCGGCTCGATGGCGTCGACCACGCGCCAATGCGGGCAGGCGAAGTTGAAGGTATCGATCTCCGGATGCTCCTTCTTCAGCGCGCGGCCCCATTGCAGCGCGGCGTCGATCGGGATCTTGCCGAGCGTCTTGAGGTCCCACCCGCCGGCATAGACACCCGCCGGTTCCAGCCCGAAGAAATCCTTCAGGTATTTTTCGTGCCGCGCATTCTGGTCCGGCTTGAAGGGATGCACGGTGCCGACCTTGCGCGAGCCGAGCGCCTTATAGGCCTTCTGCTGCGCCGTGGTGCTGCTAGTGACCGGCACGCCGACCTGCCGCTCCAGCCGCTTCATCAGGTCGCTGAGACTTTCGCCGCCGCGCGACAGATAGATCGGCAGCCCGCCGAGCAGCACGATGTCGGCGCCCGCCGTCGCCATGGTCTGCGCCGCCTCGATGCTGACGTCGTAGCACTTCTTCACGTCGTCCGGGCTGCGCTCGCCGAGCGGCAGCATGACCATCATCAGCGTCACGCCGTCCGGCACGATCTTGTACCAGTCGATCGGAAAAACCTCGGTGGTGACCGCAGCGACCGTATAGCCGATGCGCGCGCGATGCCCATACATGCGTTAAATTCCTGCTCCGTGACGACCTGTCATCGACCGCCCAAACGATATATAGAGAAGACAGCCGCACCCCGTCGAGAGCACCGATGGCCTACGAACCGATCATCCCGCGCGCTCGCTTGGGCTTCATCATCCCTACCTCGAATCGGATGGTGGAGCCGCAAGTGCAGCGTTACATGCCGGCCGGCGTGATCCCGCATTTCACCCGCATCGGCATGACCAACAAGCACAAGGCGCCGCTGGAACAGCAGCTGCCGAAGATTGCCGCAGCCGCCGAGATGCTGGCGGAATCCAAATGCGACGCGGTGATCCTGCAATGCACCGGCACCTCGATGTCGGGCGGCCTCGAGATGGAGAGGCGCGTGATCGCGGCGATGGAAAAGGCGACCGGCAAGCCGTGCTCCACTGCGGCCTCTTCGCTCACCTCCGCCTTCACCGCGCTTGGTGCCAAGAAGCTGGTCTTCGTGTCGGAAACCAAACAGCCCGATCACGAGAAGAAGCTGCGCTATCTGCG
>JAXDOO010000465.1:0-4758 GCA_034668865.1 Alphaproteobacteria bacterium | reverse complement strand
CGGGCAGCCAATTCAGCAGTTCGTGTACATTCTTGGGACCGAGCTAAAACGAAAAAGCCCTGGTCAAAGCCAGGGCTGAATTCTCGCCTGTCAACGCCGGTTACAAGCGATAGAGGATCTGATCGGTCCAGAACCGCTCGAGCCGGTGAAGCGACTTGTTCAAAGTAACAAATTCATCGGCACAGATGCCGCCGACCTGCTCCACCGTGCGAACGTGCTTCTGATAGAGCGTGTCGACAATGTTGCGCACTTCATGACCCTTGTCGGTCAGCTTGATGCGCACCGAGCGGCGGTCCACACGCGACCGCTGGTGATCCAGGAAGCCCATTTCGACGAGCTTCTTCAGATTGTAGGAAACGTTCGAGCCGAGGTAATAGCCGCGGGTGCGCAGTTCTCCCGCCGTCAGTTCCTTGTCGCCAACGTTGTAGAGGAGCAGCGCCTGCACGGAATTGATGTCGGCGCGTCCACGACGGTCAAACTCGTCCTTGATGACGTCGAGCAAGCGCCTGTGGAGCCTCTCGACCAACGTCAAAGCTTCAAGATACAGCGGCTGGATTTGGTCGAGTCTTGCCTCGCGCGCGGCAGGTTCGACCGTTTTTGCAACGGCTTTCATTGTGACGCCTTCCCAGTTTTTATACCTCGCGAGGCCCTGTTCCCCCGCGCTCAGGAAGCAACCTAATGAAGCTGGTCTAAGATCAGCTTAAACAACAAGCTAAAGGTCAGGTTATTTTTCTACGGTAAATCGTTGATTGACGTTTCAACTACGCAGATTTTTACTCACCCTCTGTTTACTCTGTGCCTCGCATTGCTCCTTACATCACGACGGGTGCTCGCGTGCCGCTTGCAAGGCGAGCCCCAGATAGACGGCAAGCAGGCCGAGCTCCACCAATACCGGCGTTAGGCTGCCGCCATAAATATCCGGAAACAGGATCTGCACCGCCACCATGGAAATGGCGGCGGTGAGCCAGACTACCGCTCCCCACGCCGCGGTCAGCCACAATCCGACTGCCGCGACCAGATCGATAACCGCGAAGAAGACGGTGGCCGCCTGCCACGGCAGCGGCGCGGTTTCAAAGGTGGCATCCGGTCCGTCACCAATGCCGCAAACAATGGACCAATGATAAAGCCCCTTCATCAGCGACAGCGCGGCCATCACGCGCAGGAATATGACCAGGCGCGCGGTCCAGCGGCCCTCGGTTTGCCTCTCCTCTCCGGCATGCACCGGCTCAAGCGCGCGGCCGTGGTCGCGGATAATAGGTTCGGTCATGGTATGTGAGATTGGCGGGTGGTGAGCAGCACAGGATTTCCTAACACGAACAGAGCTTATCCGAACGCGGCTGTCGTGCACACGGCCTGCCGCCGAAACTGTGGCATCCCTCTCCTCTGGCCGTGGTCGGTCTAAAGAGATAAAAAGAAGCGCTGGAGGAGTTTCCATGGCCATCAAGTTCGGGCGTCCGATTGAAGCGCGCACCCGGTTCACGCCGGTAGAGAGTGAGGCGGTCGCCGACGCCGCGGCGGCGCGGCTCGATTTGCCGAGCCGACCGCGCCGCAATCGCCGGGCGGAATGGGCGCGGCGGCTGGTGCGCGAAACCGTGCTCACCACCGATGATCTGATCTGGCCGCTCTTCCTGACCGACGCACCCGGTCGCACCCCGGTGCAATCCATGCCCGGCGTGGAGCGGCTGTCGGTCGACGACGCCGTGCGCGCCGCCGAACGCGCGGCCAAGCTTTCCATTCCCTGCGTCGCGCTGTTTCCGCATACCGATCCGGCGCGCCGCGACCCGGAAGGCTCCGAGGCGCTCAACCCGGACAATCTCGTGTGCCGCGCGCTGCGCGCGATCAAGAAGGAAGTGCCCGAGGTCGGTCTTCTTTGCGACGTGGCGCTCGATCCCTTCACCAGCCACGGCCATGACGGCCTCTTGCGCGACGGGGTAATTCTCAATGACGAAACCGTCGCCGTGTTGGTAAAGCAGTCGCTGCTGCAAGCCCAGATGGGCTGCGACATCATCGCACCGTCGGACATGATGGACGGGCGCGTCGGCGCGATCCGCAGCGCGCTCGACCGCGCCAATATGATCGACGTCCAGATCATGGCCTATTCGGCGAAATACGCTTCCGCCTTCTACGGTCCATTCCGCGAGGCCATTGGCTCTAACGCCATGCTGACCGGCGACAAGCGTACCTATCAGATGGATCCGGCTAATGCCGAAGAGGCCTTGCGCGAGGCCGAACTCGACATCGCCGAGGGTGCCGACATGATCATGGTGAAGCCCGGCCTCCCCTATTTGGATATCCTGCGCAGCATCAAGGACGCCTTCGGCATGCCCACCTTCGCCTTTCAAGTGTCGGGCGAATATTCGATGATCCTGGCGGCCGCGCAGAACGGCTGGATCGACGGGGAAAAGGCGATGCTGGAAAGCCTGATCGCCTTCAAACGCGCCGGCGCCGACGGCGTGTTGACCTATTTCGCGCCGCAAGTGGCGGAAAAGCTGGGCCGGCGATCGGCCTGAGATACCGACGACCGCACGGCGTCCGGACTTTCCTTCTGCGCCAGCCTGCCTAAAAGAGATGGTTGCCAAAGCCGCAGGGTTTGCGGCAGCTATAGCTCCATTACTGCTCCGAGGAAGAGGTCGAGATGGGTGAGTTTGCGATCGGTCAGTCGGTGCCACGTTTCGAGGATCCACGACTCCTGCGTGGTGGCGGCCGTTATGTAGCGGACATGACACTCCCGCGCATAGCGCATAGCTTTGTGCTGCGCTCGCCGCATGCCCATGCGAAAATTCTCTCCATCAACACGACCGCGGCCAAGGCGGCGCCGGGTGTGCTGGCGGTGTTGACCGGCGCGGATTGGGAAGCCTCGGGATTTGGCGACATGCCGAGGGCACACCAGCGCGAGCGGAAAAACGGCCAACCGATGTACAAACCGGCCAACCCGGGCCTCGTGAAGGATCGCGTGCGCTGGGTCGGCGACTATGTCGCCTTTGTGGTTGCCGAGACCTACCACCAGGCGGCGGATGCCGCTGAGCTGATCGAAGTGGAATACGAAACCCTACCTGCCGTCACCAACACCGCGGAGGCCGCCAAGCCTGGCGCGCCGCTGGTTTGGGACGATTGCGAAAACAACATCATCTTCGAGATGAGCGTGGGCGACAAAGCGGCCACCGACGCGGCCTTTGAGAAAGCCGATCACATCGTCAAGCATCATTTCGTGATCAACCGGGTCACTGCGGCCACTATGGAGCCGCGCGCCTGCATCGGCGACTACAATGCCGCCGACAACCATTACACCTGTTACACGACGCTGCAGCGCGCGCATGTCTACCGTGGAGACTTGGCGAAAGACGTGCTGAAGGTGCCAGAGAGCAACGTGCGGGTTGTTGCGGGCGACATCGGCGGCAGCTTCGGCATGAAATCGTCGGTCACCCCCGAGGTTGGGCTGGTCCTGCTGGCGTCCAAGCTCATCGGCCGTCCGGTGAAATGGGTCTCAACGCGCTCGGAAGCATTCCTGAGCGACGCCCAGGCGCGCGACAATGTCACCGATGCGGAATTGGCTCTCGACAAGAAAGGCAACTTCCTTGGCATGCGGTTCAAAACCATTGCCAATATCGGTGCCTACGCACAGGCTTCGTCGGACGCCTTTCCCGGAAATTTTGGAACACTGGCCGGCGTCTACAAAACGCCCGCGATCCACGTCGAGCTGACGGCGGTCATGACAAACACGCATCCGACTCGGCCCTATCGCGGCAACGGCCGCCCCGAGGCGGCGTATGTCAGCGAGCGGCTGATCGATCTCGCCGCGGCCGAACTCAAGATGGATCCGGTGGAGATCCGCCGCCTCAACATCATTCCGCCGGAAGCCATGCCGTTCAAAACCGGGCTTACCTTCACTTACGATAACGGTGAGTTCGAAAAGAGCATGGATATGGCGCTGAAGCTTGCGGATGCGGACGGCTTCGAGAAACGCCGCGCGGAATCCAAAAAGCGCGGCAAGCTGCGCGGGCTTGGCGTGTCCAACAGTATCGAACGGGCGGCAGGCGCTGGCACCGAGGGGGCCGAAATCCGCTTCGACCGCGCCGGCACCGTGACGCTGCTATCCGGCTCCATTACTCAGGGCCAGGGACACGAGACGGTGTTCAAGCAGCTCGTCTGCGACAAGCTCGGCCTGCATCCGGACGATGTGCGTTATGTGCAGGGCGATACCGACAAGGTCTTTTTCGGCACCGGCACCGGCGGCTCACGCACCGCAGCCATCTGCGGTTCCGCCTTCAATCAGGCAGCCGACCGTATCGTCGAGAAAGCGAAGAAGATCGCCGCGCACATGTGGAATGTAGATGCTGCCGATATCAAGTTCGACGAGGGCATCTTCTCCTCGACCAAAAGCAACCAGACCGTCACGATGAAGGAGCTGGCACGCAAGGCAATCAACCCGAAGAACGTTCCGATGGATCTGGACGCGGGACTGATCGCCAATTCTGTCTTCCGCACCGAGACCGCCAACTACCCGAACGGCTGCCATGTCTGCGAGGTGGAGGTCGATCCGGAAACCGGCACGATCCAGATCGTGGGTTACAGCGTGGTGGACGACGTCGGCACGGTGATGAACCCGCTGTTGCTGAAAGGACAGATCGTCGGCGGTGTCGTGCAAGGCGTCGGCCAGATCCTGATGGAAGACATCCATTTTGATGCCGACGGCCAATTGGTCAGCGGCTCGTTCATGGACTACGCCATGCCGCGAGCGTCCGACCTCAGCCCGGTCGA
>JAXDOO010000464.1:0-6283 GCA_034668865.1 Alphaproteobacteria bacterium | reverse complement strand
CGACAAGGGCCGGGTGACCGCGCCCGATGGCAAAAGCGTCGGCTTTGGTGAACTGGTCGCCAACGACGCAATGCGCGTGAAATTGAACCGGCAAGCCAAGCTGAAGGACCCGAAAACTTACAGTGTGGACGGCAAGGAATTCGCGCGCGTCGATATTCCCGCCAAAGTCACCGGCGGCGCCGCCTTCCTCCACGACCTGCGGCTGCCCGGCATGGTGCATGCGCGCGTCGTGCGCCCGCCTAGCTATGACGCCAAGCTGAAGTCAATCGATACGGCTTCGGTCGAGAAGCTTCCCGGCGTGCTGAAAGTGGTGCGCGACGGCAGCTTCCTTGCCGTTATCGCCGAGAAGGAATTCCAGGTGATCAAGGCCAGGCAGGCGCTCATTTCCGCCGCGCAATGGGACGAGCCGGCCAAGCTCACCGATTATCCCTCGCTCTACCAATTCCTGGAGACCACGCCGTCGCAGGAAGTCGTCATCCTTGATACCAAGAACACACCCGAACCTGGCACAAAGACGGTCGAGGTGAAATACACCCGCCCGTATCAGATGCATGGGTCGATCGGTCCGTCCTGCGGCGTCGGCCATGCCCAGGACGGCAAGCTGACGGTCTGGGTGCATAACCAGGGCGCTTACCCGATGCGCCAGGCGATTGCCGAACTGGTGAAGCTGCCGGAAAACCAGGTCCGCTGTATCCATATGGAAGGCGCGGGCTGCTACGGCCACAACGGCGCCGACGACGCCGGCGGCGACGCGGCGCTGCTCGCCATGGCTTTCCCCGGCCGTCCGGTGCGCGTGCAATGGTCACGCGAGGACGAACACGCCTGGGAACCTTACGGCCCCGCCATGGTGACGAAGGCGAAAGTGTCGCTCGATGACAGCGGCAAGATCGTCGACTGGCAGTACCACGTCTGGAGCATGACGCATTCCACGCGGCCCGGCGGTGCCAAGAGCCTGGTGGCCGCGTGGCACCGCGAACAGCCTCTGGTGTTGCCGCCTGCGGCGGCCCCGGCGGCCAATGAATCCGACGGCAACCGCAATGCCAAGCCGCCTTACAAGCTGGCCTGCGCGAAGGTTATCCATCACCACGTCAAGGAGGTGCCGCTGCGCGTTTCCGCCCTGCGCGGGCTCGGCGCCTATATGAACGTCTTCTCCGTCGAAAGCCTGATGGATGAAGTGGCCGCGGCCGCCGGGGCCGATCCGGTGGAATTCCGCCTGCGTTATCTCGAAGACCCGCGCGCCAGGGATGTCATCAAAATGACCGCCGAGCGCTTCGGCTGGAAAGCCGACAATCTGCCGAAGGGCCGCGGACGCGGCTTCGCCTATGCGCGTTACCGCAATGGGTCGAGCTACGTCGCGGTGGCGACGGAAGTGGAAGTCAATGCCGCAGGCGAGGTCCGCATTCCGCGCGTGGTAGCGGCCTGCGACAGCGGCCAGGCGGTGAGCCCGGACGGCATCCGCAACCAGATCGAGGGCGGCATCATCCAGTCGGCAAGCTGGACGCTCTACGAGCAGGTCGGCTTCGACAAGACGCGCGTCACCAGCCGCGATTGGGAGAGCTATCCGATCATGCGCTTCTCGGCCGCTCCGGAGAGCGTGGAGGTGCATGTGATCGATCGGCCGGGCCAGCCCCTGCTTGGTGCAGGAGAGGCTTCGCAGGGACCGGCGGCGGCCGCCCTCGCCAATGCCATTGCCCAGGCCACAGGCGCTCGGCTGCGCGACCTACCTCTCACGCCCGAGAAAGTAAAGGCGGCGATGGGCGCCTAAAAACCCGACGACGTTGGCTCATTGAATCTTGGAGGCCAGGATGCTGCACGTTCGGACAGCTGGCTCTTTTGCCGGAGCGGTCGGGTTTTTGGGCGTAATGTTGTCGCTCACCCTTGCTCCGGCCCATGGGCAGGGCGCGCAAAGCGCAGCCGCGGATCGTCCCTGGATCGACCAGGAGCTACTGAAGGCAGCGCAGGCGGAAGGGTCGCTGACGGTTTACTCTTCCACCAACGAGCAAGAGGGTCTTCCGCTTTGGAAAATCTTTGAGGAGGCTACAGGGATCAAAGTGAACTACATCCGCGGTGCCGACGGGCCGCTGATGGGCCGCATCGCCATGGAATACCGCAGCAGCGGCCAGAACACCTGGGATATCCTGCAGACCACAACGCTGAACAAGGTGCCTCCGGAATTGTTGGCGAGTTTCGATCCTTCCGAAGCAAAAAACATTCTTCCCGAAGCGCGCGACCCTGGCCGCCGCTGGTATGGCGTTTATGCCAACTACAATACGCCGAGCTTCAACACTCAGCACGTCAAGCCGTCCGAACTGCCGCAGAGTTACGAGGAGTTCGTCACGCGTAAGGACTGGGCGGGAAAGGTCGCGATTGATCGCAGCGACAACGAATGGCTGAAGGGAATCATGATCCACTACGGTGAAGAGAAAGGTACGAAACTCATCAAGGACATCGTCGCCAATCTCAATCCAGTAGTTGTAGACGGCCACCTGGCCTTGGCCCGTTCGATCGGCGCCGGAGAATACCTGGTTGCCTTGAACCAATATCTAATGTTGACGATGAACGTGAAGCTCGCCGGCAATCCCACCGATTTCTGGGCCTTGGATCCGGTCGTGCTGCTGTTCGGTCAGGTCGGCATCAATGTGAAGGCGCCGCATCCCAACGCCGCACGTCTCGGCGCGAATTTCATGCTCAGCAAGGAGTCGCAGCAATTCCTGGCCAAGTTCGGCAGGATTCCGACGCGGCCCGATGTCACCAGTAATCCGCCCGGTATTGTGGAAACGTTGAAGAAGAAGAAAATCCTTACGGTTCTGCTGACGCCGGAGGAAGAAAAACAATGGCAGAAAACTTTCGACGGACTATTCAAGCCGCGCTGAGTGACAAGCGCCATGTTGCCGCCACCACGCGGCGGGCGCCCTGTTTGGAACACAGCTGCGTGACCTTCCACTCACCCATGATCACGTGAAGGCTGCTATGCGAACTGATGACGCAGCGATTTGCCTCGAGATGAGACTTTTTGATGCACTGCAGCAGCGAACTTGCATTTGAAATGCGAGTTCTTCTCTGCGTAAGTAGCGCCCAAACCAAGTGTGGGCATGGAGCCCAGCCCGCATTCAACAGCTTTCAAACCCGAAGCCAGTGGCAAAGGCGAAGCCCTATGCCGGAAATCAAAGCGAATGGAGTGAAGTAATGCGGATCAGTAATCTTGTTGGTGGCACGGCCGCGGCAGCGGTGTTGGCGGTTGTGTCGGCGACGGCGGGATGGGCCCAGTCCCCCGCGGAATTCTACAAGGGCAAAACCGTCGACATGATGGTCGGCTACAGCGCGGGCGGCGGTTATGACGTCTACGCGCGCATGGTCGCTCGTTATCTCGGCAAACACATTCCGGGCAACCCGACTGTCGTCGTGAAGAATCTGGAAGGCGCCGGCAGTTTGCGCCTTGCCAACGCCCTATACAATGCATTGCCGAAGGATGGCACGGTGTTGGGAACCATCGCCCGCGGCGGAGCTTTCGACCCGCTCCTCGGCAATAAGGCCGCTCAATTCGACGCCAGCAAATTCAACTGGATCGGCAGCGCTAATGACGAAGTCAGCGTCTGCGTCGCCTGGCACACCTCCGGCATCACCAAGATCGAGGACACTTTTGACAAGGAGCTCGTCGTAGGCGGCACCGGTCCCTCAGCCGATACTGATCAATTCCCGCGCATCGTGAACGGCGTGCTCGGCACGAAAATGAAGATCGTAAGTGGCTATCCGGGCGGCAACGACGTCAGCCTCGCCATGGAACGCGGCGAGGTGCAGGGCCGCTGCGGCTGGTCCTGGTCAAGCGTAATAGCCACCCGGAAGGAGTGGTATGAAAGCAAGAAGATCCATGTTCTCGTCCAATTGTCGCTGCAGAAACATCCAGACCTGCCGAATGTCCCGCTGATCCTCGATTTGGCAAAGACACCGGAGCAAAAGCAGATCCTGACCCTGGTGTTTGCGCGTCAAGCGCTGGGCCGGCCCTTCGTCGCCCCTCCGGGAATTCCACAGGACCGCGTGGCCGCACTGCGCAAAGCCTTCATGGATACGATGAAGGATCCTGAATTCCTTGCCGAAGCCGAAAAGGCGCAGCTGGAAGTCACTCCAATTCCGGGCGAAGAGGTGCAGAAGATCGTGGTCGAGGCCTACAAGGTCGATCCAGCGATTGCAAAAAAGACGGAAGAACTGCTCAACGTCAAAAACTAATCAAGAGACAATGCCGGCGGCTCAGCCCGCCGGCATTTCTATTCAAGACCACATCCAGTTCGGTAGCGCAGCGGCGCTCAATCACGAAGGTATCCCCAATGGACGCGAAAACAGAAAAGAAGACCAAGAATTACACCGGCTGGCAATCCGACATCATTGTCGACCTGATCAAGCAATACGGCTTTCCCTTCATCACGCTGAATCCGGGCGCGAGTTTTCGCGGGCTGCACGACTCGATCGTGAATTACGGCAATAATGAACCGCCGATGATGCTGTGCAACCACGAAGAGATCGCGGTGCAGATTGCACACGGCTATGCCAAGGCTACCGGCAAGCCCGCCGCCGTGATCCTGCACAATCTGGTCGGCCTGCTGCACGCCTGCATGGCGATCTATTACGCCAATCTTGACCGCGTCCCGCTCTTCATCATGGGCGCCACCGGCCCGATGGACGAAGGCAAGCGCCGCCCGCATATCGACTGGACGCACACCGCGTTGGTGCAGGGCAATGCGGTGCGCGACTACACCAAATGGGACTATCAGCCGAGCTCGATCCACGGCGTGCCGGAATCCTTCGCGCGCGCTTATTCGATCATGACCACGGAGCCTACCGGGCCGATCTACATGTGCTACGACGCCGCGCTGCAGGAAGCGCCGCTGACCGAGAAAATCCCGCTGCCGCCGAAGGACGCCGCCGCCACGCCGGCCCGCATGATGCCGAATCCGAAGGCGTTACAGGCCATTGCCGACAAGCTGCTGGACGCCGAGCATCCGATGCTGATGCCGGAATATCACGGTCGCCGCGAAGGCGGCTTCGAGAGCCTGGTGAAGCTGGCCGAGACGGTCGGCGCGGGCGTCTGGAGCATCCCGAGTTCGCTCAATTTCCCCAACAAACATCCCCTCTCGCTCAGCTTCGACAAGCAGTCGCTGAAGAAGACCGATCTGGTGGTCGGCCTCGACGTGCGCGATTACGAAAAGCAGTACACGGAACTCAACAGCACCATGCGGACTTTGGAGTCACTGGTGCCGGAGAGCTGCGATTTCGTCGAGATCGGCTTCGGCGAGATCAACATCAGCAAATGGGCGATGGACTATTGCCGTATGCAGCCCACCTCGGTGCGCGCGCTCGGCGATACCATCCTCGGCGTCCCGGAGCTCACCCGCATCTGCGGCGAGCGCATTGCCAAGGACAGCAAGCTGCAAAAGAAGATCGCCGACCGCAAGGCGGCGATCGGCAAGCGGCATGACGAGGTCTGGGCCAAGTGGCAGGAGGACACGAAGAAGAACTGGGATGCATCCCCGATCACTTTCGGCCGCCTATCGCACGAGGTCTGGGAGGTCATCAAGAACGAAGACTGGGTACTCGCCGCCAACGATCTGAAGCGGACGATCCCGAAGGTCTGGGACTTCGACAAGTCCTATCGTTGGCCCGGCGTGGAGCTCGGCACCTCGACCCAGATCGGCATCTCGATCGGGGTGGCGCTCGCGCACAAGGCTGCGGGCCGGCTCGTGGTGGACATCCAGCCTGACGGCGATCTGATGTTCGACGCGGGCGCGCTCTGGGTCGCCGCCAAGTATCAAATCCCGATGCTGATCGTGATGCACAACAACCGCGCCTACTATAACGACTGGGAGCATCAGATCCGCATGGCCAAGCTGCGCGGCACCGACGAGGCCAAGGCCCATATCGGCATGGACCTGTTCGGGCCGGAGCCGGATTTCGGCAAGCTGGCGCAGTCGATGGGCTGTTACGGCGAAGGTCCGATCGACAACCCGAAGGACGTCCGTCCGGCGCTCGAGCGCGCCATCGCGGAGGTCAAGAAAGGCCGCGTCGCGCTGGTGGATACGATTACCCAACACGATAGCCCAACTCGGCGCGCATAATGAGAAAGGGCCGCATCGAAAGATGCGGCCCTTTTTTTATTTGGTGATGCGGATCAGATACCCGCGCCGTCTACCAGCGGCATGCGGTTATGGATGCCGCATTCGGTCTTCTCGCTGTCGGCCCAGCGGCCGGCGCGTGCGGAGTCGCCCGGGTTCGTGCGCTTGGTGCAAGGCAT
>JAXDOO010000463.1:0-2821 GCA_034668865.1 Alphaproteobacteria bacterium | reverse complement strand
CGCTGGCGGTGGAGCGCGGCGAAGCCCTTGGCGTCTGCACGACCTATTCGTCGTTGCTTGTGCGGAACAAGCATTGGTTTGAAGGCCCGAACAAAGTGAACATCCTGCTGCAGGCGGGTCTGCACCGTCACCCGGACCTGCCGAATGTGCCGCTCGCCATGGAACTGGCGAGCAAGCCGGAAGACAAGGCGTTGTTCGAATTGTTCGACACCCCGCTGCAGATCGGCCGGCCCTATGTGCTGCCGCCGGGCGTGCCGGCCGAACGGGTGAAGGCGATCCGGACCGCGTTCAACCAGATGGTCAGGGACAAGGACTTCATCGCCGAGAACACCAAGGAAGGACGCGAGTTGGAATATATCGACGGCGATGCGATGCAGGCCTTGTATGAGCGGCTCGGGCAGATGCCGACGGCGATGGTCGACCGGCTGAAGGACGCGCTCAAACCCAAGGGTCCGGTCGTGATGGCGAAGGTTGAAGCGCCGAAACCGATGGAAGGCCCGATCTCCGAGGTCGAGGAGAACGGCTCGAAGATCACCATCAAGCTCAACGACGGCAAGTTGTACAAAACCAGTATCTCCGGTTCACGCACCGACCTGCAAATCGCAGGCAAGAAGGGCGAGCGCAAAGAGCTCAAGGTCGGTCAGGTCTGCGCCATCACCGCGCCGGCAGACGGCCAGGAGGCATCGCAGGTCGAGTGCAAGTAACAACATCTGTCATCCCGGCCGACCGCAGCGAGAGCCGGGACCCATTTTTTTGCGTCAGGGTCTCGGATCGGCTCGCTCCGCTCGCCGGTCCGGGATGACAATTTATTGAGCGGGCAGGTCGCCCTGCGCCCAGCCTTCTTTGGTCTGCGCGCGGAAATCTTCAAAATTTCTTTCCGCAATGGCTTGCCGCATTCCGCGCATCAGGTCCTGATAATAATGCAGATTGATGCTGGTCAGCAGGATCGCGCCCAGCATCTCATTCGCCTTGACCAGATGATGCAGATAGGCCCGGGAATAATCCCGCGCGGCGGGATAATCGCTTTCGGCATCGAGCGGCCGCCCATCATCGGCATGCCGCGCATTCTTCAGGTTGACTCGACCAAAGCGGCTGAAGGCGAGCCCATGGCGGCCGTTGCGCGTCGGCAGCACGCAGTCAAACATGTCGATGCCGCGCGCCACCGCCTCGAGAAGGTCTTCCGGCGTGCCGACGCCCATCAGATAGCGCGGGTGCTCCGCCGGCAGCGCCGGCGCGACCTCCGCCACCGTTGTCAACATGACTTCCTGCGGCTCGCCCACCGCCAAACCGCCGATGGCATAGCCGTCGAAGCTGATGCCGGTCAGCGCGCGGGCGCTTTGCAAGCGCAGCTCGGTATTGTCCCCGCCCTGCACGATTCCGAATAGCGCATGGCCCGACGGCGCCTTTTCGAAGGCGCGCTTGCTGCGCTCGGCCCAGCGCAGCGATAGCTGCATGGCGCGCTCGATCTCGGCGGCGGCCGCCGGCAGCTGCAGGCATTCGTCCAGTTGCATGATGATGTCGGCGCCAAGCAGCAACTGAATTTCGATCGAACGTTCCGGCGTCAACTCAACCATGGCGCCGTCAAGATGCGAGCGGAAGGTGACGCCCGTTTCCTCCAGCTTGCGCAGGCCGGAGAGCGACATCACCTGGAAGCCGCCGGAATCGGTCAGGATCGGCCGCGGCCAATTCATAAATTTGTGCAGGCCGCCGAGCGCCGCGACGCGCTCCGCGCCCGGCCGCAGCATCAGGTGATAGGTATTGCCGAGCACGATCTCGGCGCCAGTGGCGCGCACCATATCCGGCGTCAATCCCTTCACCGTCGCCTGCGTGCCCACCGGCATGAAGGCCGGCGTCGCCACGCGCCCATGCGGGGTGACGAATTCGCCGAGCCGCGCGGCACCGTCGCTCTTGATCAGGCGGAAGGAAAAGGGATCGGGCATAACCGTCATCGCGCGGGAAACAGCAGGCAGGCATCGCCATAAGAATAAAATCGATAGTCCGACACAATCGCATGCGCATAGGCGCGCCGCATCACTTCGAATCCGGAAAAGGCGGATACCAGCATGAACAAGGTGGAGCGCGGCAGGTGAAAATTGGTTAGCATCACGTCCACCGCCCGGAAGCGGTAGCCCGGCGTGATGAAGATGGAGGTCTCGCCGGCAAAGGGCCGAACGATGCCGTCCTCGCCCGTGGCGCTTTCCAGCAGCCGCAGCGCGGTTGAGCCGGCGGCGACGATACGACCGCCCGCGCGCCGCGCGACGTTGAGTGCATCCGCCACCTCCGCGCTCACCGTGCCCCATTCGGGATGCATGACATGGCTTTCGGTATCGTCGGCCTTGACCGGCAGGAAGGTGCCGGCGCCGACATGCAGCGTTACAATATGCGGAGCGACTCCCCTCGCCTTCAGCCGGTCGATGAGCTCAGGCGTGAAATGCAGGCTGGCGGTCGGCGCCGCCACCGATCCTTCCTGCCGCGCGAACAGGGTCTGATAATCCTCGCGGTCTTTCGCATCGACGCTGCGGCGGGAGGCGATGTAAGGCGGCAGCGGCATGTCGCCGCGCTCGTCGATGGCCTGATCGAGCACGGCGCCGTGGAACGAAAAGCCGAGCGTCACTTCCCCGCCCTCGCCTTTTTCCTCCACCGTCGCATCGAGCTGGCCGAGGAAACACACCCGGCCTTCGCTGCCGAAGCGCAGCACGTCACCCGGTTCCAGCCGTTTTGCCGGCCGCGCAAAAGCTCGCCAGCGCGAGCCGTCGAGGCGGCGGTGCAACGTGGCCTCGATCGCCGGCTGGGTATCGCCGCGCCCGAGACGCCGGCCTTT
>JAXDOO010000462.1:0-9814 GCA_034668865.1 Alphaproteobacteria bacterium | reverse complement strand
AGGCCGGCGCGCGGGCAAAAGGTCCGCCGAGGTTTGCGGTGAAGAAGCCGCGTGCCGCCGGAGCAGGGGCTGCGAGTGCCGCCGGAGAAGCCGGCGCGGCATAGAAGACCACCGGTTCTGGCGTGGAAGCGCTCGGCGCCGCGGTTGGCTGTGCCGCCTGCGCTGCCGGGACATAGTGGTCTTGTTGCTGCACGGATTGCGGTCCGCGCATGAGACAGCCGCCCAGCGCCAGCACCGCCACAAGCAAAACCGAAAGCTGGCGCATTCGCATGGAAGGCGAATCCCGGGCCCAAATGTTAAGCCCGATTAACGCCTTCCATGGTTAACAAATGCTAACGGAGGCGCGCGATCTGATCCGAAAACCGGTTCCCACTTTTCGGGATCATGCGCGGGATCAAGCCGCCACGCCGGTGCCCACCTGACAAGCGACGCCGGTGCCGCCGAGCCCGCAATAGCCGCCAGGGTTCTTGGCGAGATATTGCTGGTGGTAGTCCTCGGCGAAATAGAATTCCGGCGCATCTGCGATCTCGGTGGTGATGCCGGCATAGCCCTTGGCCCGCAGGGCCTTGTCGTAGATTTCTTTCGACGCTGCGGCGGTGGAGCGCTGTGCTGGCGATGTGGTGTAGATGCCGGAGCGATATTGCGTACCGACGTCATTGCCCTGCCGCATGCCCTGGGTGGGATCGTGGCTTTCCCAAAAAGTCTTCAGCAGTTTCTCGTAAGAGACTTTTTTCGGGTCATAGACCACCAGCACCACTTCGTTATGCCCGGTGCGGCCGCTGCAAACCTCTTCATACGTCGGGTTGGGCGTCTGGCCGCCCGCGTAACCGACCGCAGTGACGTGGATGCCATCGCCCAGCTGCCAAAATTTGCGCTCCGCCCCCCAGAAACAACCCAGTCCGAACATCGCGGTTTCCAGCCCTTCCGGATAAGGGCCTTTCAGCGCGCGGCCGTTGACGTAGTGATGGCTCGCGGTCGCAATTGGCGTGGAGCGGCCCGGCAGAGCCTCGCCGGAAGTCGGCATGGCAGTCTTCTTGAATAGGAACATCGGATGTCCTTCTCGTGTGTGATCGGCAAAAAAATGGCCCCGATATGCAAGGCAACCGCGCATTGCGCAGATTACGCAAATGTCCGCGCTTCGCGCGCTAATTCGCTAGCTTCCTTGGTCGTGCCGAAAAAACCCGGTTCCGCTTCTCGGGTTCAAGCGGCGCCTGCGGTCAATATAACGCTTCTGCGGGTTATTCGCAGCGTCCCATAAGCAGGTTACAGGGATGTTTTAGTTGCGCGCGTAGCCGATCAAGGGCTTCTTCCTGCGCCCGAGCAGGATCAGGATCATGCCCAAGGCACCCAGCACCAGCCATGTCGGCTGTTCGAGAGCAGGTTGCAGCACAGGCCACAGCCAGATGGCGTTCTTCTCCACCGCGTCTTGCAAGGCCTGCAGGCTGTATTGATGGACTTCCGCCCAGGTCTGGCTGAATTTGCTGATGTAGACGGTCTGATCTGCGATCGACTTGGTGCCGTCGTAAATCAAGAAAACAAAGCCGGCGGCAAGCAGCACCAAACCCAGTAAGCGGAATACAGAGCGGATCATGACGCGAGAATCATTCCTGTTTGTGGCGGATTTCCAGCAGCAATTACTCTCAGCCGTACGCCTCCACAATCGATAATCGGAAAATCCGCATGCCGGCTTGCCTTGAGCAGCCACCGGGCCTTTCCTATAAGGTCTGCGTCCTTTTCGGGGCCAGAGAGACCGTCAGGAGTATCAATGTCTAAGAAAGCCGCCCCGCGCACACGTCCAACCTTCACCGACCAGGAAGCGCTGGATTTTCACTCCCAGGGCAAGCCCGGCAAGCTGGAGGTCGTCGCCACCAAGCCGATGGCGACCCAGCGGGACCTGTCGCTGGCTTATTCCCCCGGCGTCGCCATCCCCGTGCTGGCGATCGCAAAGGATCCCAACCTCGCTTACGACTACACCGCCAAGGGAAATTTCGTTGCCGTCATCACCAATGGCACCGCCATTCTCGGCCTCGGCAACCGTGGCGCGCTGGCGGCCAAGCCGGTGATGGAAGGCAAGGCAGTTCTGTTCAAGCGCTTCGCCGACATCGATTCGATCGATCTTGAAGTTTCCACCGAAGATCCGGACGAGTTCGTCAACAGTATCAAGTTCCTCGCTAAGGGTTGGGGAGGCATCAATCTGGAGGACATCAAGGCCCCGGAATGTTTCGTGATCGAGCAGCGCTTGGGCGAATTGCTCGACATCCCTGTGTTCCATGACGACCAGCACGGCACGGCGATCATCACCGCCGCCGGCTTGATCAATGCGCTCGATCTCACCGGCCGCGACATCACGACGACCCGGCTTGTCTGCAACGGCGCGGGCGCCGCCGGCATCGCCTGCCTCGATCTGCTGAAGGCCATGGGCTTTCCACCCGACCATCTGATCCTTTGCGATACCAAGGGCGTCATCTATCAGGGCCGCACCGACGGAATGAACCAATGGAAGTCAGCACATGCGGCCAAAACTTCCGCGCGCACCCTGGCAGAGGCGCTCAAGGGCGCTGACGTGTTTGTCGGGCTCTCGGTGAAGGGCGCGATGACCAAGGCCATGGTCAAATCCATGGCCGATAAGCCAATCATTTTCGCCATGGCCAATCCCGATCCGGAAATCACCGCGGAAGAGGTGGCGGAGGTGCGCGATGACGCCATCATGGCCACGGGGCGCTCCGACTATCCGAACCAGATCAACAACGTGCTCGGTTTCCCCTATATCTTTCGCGGTGCGCTCGACGTGCACGCAACCTCGATCAGTATGGAGATGAAAATCGCCGCGGCCCGCGCCCTGGCCGAACTCGCGCGCGAGGACGTGCCAGACGAAGTCGCCATCGCCTATGGCGCGCGTCCGAAATATGGTCCCGACTACATCATCCCGGTGCCATTCGATCCCCGGCTGATTTCCGCGATTCCCTCTGCCGTCGCGCAAGCAGCGATGGATTCCGGAGTAGCCCGGCGGCCGATCGAGAACATGGACGCTTACCGCGAGCAGCTGTTGAGCCGGCGCGATCCGGTCGCCGGCGTGCTGCAGCAGGTCTTTTCGCGGGTGCGGCGCCATCCCAAGCGGGTGGTTTTCGCCGAAGGCGAAGAGGAGCAGGTAATCCGCGCGGCGGCGAATTTCGTGCAACAGGGTCTCGGCACCGCGCAACTGGTCGGGCGCGAGGATCGCGTCCGCGCTACTGCCAAGGAGCTGGGTGTTGAGCTCGGCGGCGGCATTGAAATCTTCAATGCCGCGCTCTCCAAACGTAACGCGATCTACGGCGCCTATCTCTATGAAAGATTGCAGCGCAAAGGCTATCTGGTCCGCGATTGCCAGCGGCTGGTGAATACCGACCGCAATCATTTCGCGGCTTGCATGGTCGCCCTCGGCGACGCCGACGCGATGGTCACCGGCGTCACCCGCAATTTTTCCGTGGCATTGGAGGATGTGCGGCGCGTCATCGATCCCAAGCCCGGCCACCGGGTGATGGGCGTATCGCTCGTGCTAGCGCGTGGCCGCGCGGTCGTCGTGGCGGACACCGCAGTCACCGAGATGCCGGAAGCGGCAGAGCTGGCGGAGATCGCGATCGAGGCGGCGGGCGTCGCTCGGCGGCTCGGCTATGAGCCGCGCGTGGCGTTGCTTGCCTTCTCCACCTTCGGTCACCCACCCGGGGAGCGCTCGGCGCGGGTGCAGCAGGCGGTCCGCATCCTTGATCAGAACCGGGTGGAATTCGAATATGACGGCGAGATGGCCGCTGACGTCGCGCTAAACCCGGGATTGGCCGCGGCCTATCCTTTCTGCCGGCTCAGGGGTCCCGCCAATGTGCTGATCATGCCTGCCTTCCACTCCGCTTCCATCTCCACCAAGCTGTTGCAGGAACTGGGAGGCGCCACCGTGATTGGGCCGCTTCTGGTTGGCTTGGACCGCCCGGTCCAGATCGTGCAGCTCGCTGCGAAGGATACGCAGCTTCTGAACATGGCAGCGCTCGCGGCCTATAATGTCAGCGGCTAGTGCCCGATCCGGTTGGGGCGGCCGTTGACGCCCGCGGGTGTCCTGACTATAAGCGAGCCGGTGGCGGCGAGATTTCGCCGCCGTTCCCTTTTTTCGGCGGATCGACGGTGCGAGGCATCGAATCCGCTGTGTTCAAACGAGAGATCCGATGGCTAATACTAAATCCGCCAAGAAGGCGACCCGAAAGATTGCGCGGCGGACCATCATCAACAAGGCGCGTCGCTCGCGCATGCGCAGCGCCGTCCGTGATGTCGAGGAAGCGATCGCTTCCGGCGATGCCACGGCGGCGCAGACGGCCCTGCAGGCGGCTGGGCCCGCGCTCATGCGCGCTGCTCAGAAAGGCGTGATGCATAAGAGTACCGCTAGCCGCAAGTTCTCGCGCCTCACGCACCAGATCGCCAAGCTCGGAAAATAGTTCTTCCGCACGCTTGCGCATCCCGATTGGTCCGCCTTTGCGCGGGCCATTTTTTTCATTACACCCGCTAACTCCACGTATCTGCGCACAAATGTCGCGCGCCGCGCACACGCGATCAGCGCGCCGCGGCGATCTCTGCGCACCGATCTGTTTGGTCGTTGCCGGCTAGTTGGAGTTTTTGGTCAAAAAAAAGGCCGCCCTCCCAAGCCTTTAAGAGGAATGTGGCGGCAAGGAGTTGAAAAAATGCATGCAGCCTAAGTTTTCGCGGGGTCGCGCATAAAAAAATCGATACATGTGACGCTAGCGCACAGGTGCCGCCGGATTGAAAAGAATCACTGCGCCGATTCAACGTGTTGTCGGCCAACCCAAAGAACGCGAGCGGGACAGGTGCGAGAGGGCTTGGCCGTCGTGCGCAGGATGGCCGCCGCGAAATTCGTTGCAGCCTGCATGGGTGTGTGTATTTTTTAACTGTCTTTCGGGATCTCCGAGAGTCCTCAGTAAAAGGGTCACACTCGAGCTCATCGAGAATGAGACTGGCAGAACTACGTCTCGATGAGCTCGTGCGAGTGAAACCTGGCTGAGATCGTGACGCCGAACTGGGTAATGCGTAGGCGGCGCGACGGTTGGGGCTTGAAAAGCAACGTTGAAAAAAAATAAGGGGCCATCGCGCTTATCCAGATGGAAGGGGGAGCTATGCTGCTAACAAGGAACGCACTTGCAGATCCAACAATCTCGCCGCGCGCCGCGTCAGCGATTGGATGTGATCCGATGCGCCGGAAGGCGCCGTGGATCGAGTATCGGTCCAAATTGATCGAATCCCGGGGAGGATTCCGCCACCCGGCGGCTGAGCCGCAAGTCTCGCGTAGTTCCTAGTCCGCTGGGCAACCAGCCATCGTTTCTCACATGAGCGAGTTGCGTGCGTTCCATGGCATGGCCGGTTGCGCCACGCCGCCAGCGAATCTCTCACCTTGGATCGGAAAATTCACCATGGATTTGATCACCCCAGAGCAAGAAAGCTGGTCGCGCGTAAAGGGCAGGCTGCGTGTTGAAGTCGGTGACGATATCTATTCAAGCTGGTTCGCGCGGATGGACCTCGAGGGGCTCGACAATTCCACGGTGCGGCTCTCGGTCCCGACGCGCTTTCTCAAGAGCTGGATCCAGTCGCATTACTCTGAGCGCGTCCTTGCCTGTTGGCAGGCCGAGCAGGCCACTGTCGGCCGCATCGAGCTGAGCGTGCGCTCCGGCGTATTGCGATCGCTGGCGCAGAAGCCAGCGCCCGTGCAGTCGGCGGTGGCGCATCATCACGGCCCCGCGATACGTCTCAACGGCAACGAGCAGCGCACGATCTCCTCGCCTTTGTCCGCTGCGCATGAAGCATTAGGCGGCTCGCCGCTCGACCCGCGGCTGACTTTCGAGACCTTCGTGCTCGGCCGTTCCAACACCCTGGCGCATGCTGCCGCCAAGCAGGTCGCCGCCGCCCGCCGCGGCGATCCGGTCATGTTCAATCCGCTCTACATTCACTCCGGCGTCGGGCTCGGAAAGACGCATCTGCTGCAGTCCATCACTTGGTCGGGCAACGCCGCCGGCGAGCACAAGGTGCTCTATCTGACGGCGGAAAAATTCATGTACGGCTTCGTCTCCGCGCTGCGCAGCCAAACGGCGATCGCATTCAAGGAAGTGCTGCGCGGGATCGACGTGCTGGTGATCGACGACCTGCAATTCCTGCAAGGCAAGAACACCCAGGCCGAATTCTGCCACACGCTGAACGCGCTGATCGATGCCGGCCGCCAGGTGGTGATCGCCTCTGATCGTCCACCCTCCGATCTGGAAAGCCTGGATGACAGGGTACGCTCGCGGCTCGCGGGGGGCTTGGTGGTGGAAATGTCCTCGCTCGGCGAAGACCTGCGGCTGGAAATTCTGAAATCCCGCATGGAGGCGGCCAAGCTGCATCATCCTGGCTTCGACGTGCCGCCGCCGGTGCTCGCCTATATCGCAAAGACTATCACCCATAACGGCCGCGATCTCGAAGGCGCTCTCAACCGCCTGCTCGCCCATAGCAAACTCACCGGACAGCCGGTCACGCTCGAACTCGCGGAGCGCGAGATGCGCGATCTGATCCGCCCGCAGGAGCCCAAGCGAGTCAAGATCGAGGACATCCAGCGGGTGGTGGCGCGTCAGTACAATGTCAGCCGCGCCGATCTATTGTCGTCACGGCGCACGGCCAATGTCGTCCGGCCGCGCCAAGTGGCGATGTACCTCGCCAAGACGCTGACGCTGCGCTCCTTGCCGGAGATCGGGCGGCGCTTCGGCGGGCGTGATCATACGACCGTGCTGCACGCGGTCCGCAAGATCGAGAACCTCGTGGGTAACGACACCACCCTGGCAGAGGAGATCGAAGTCCTGAAGCGGCAACTGCAAGACTGAGCCTGCCCCCTTGCGGCTTGGCCAGGATTCGTAGCGTTGAATCGCTGAAAAAGGGCGGAGCGTCGCGTCTCCGCCCTTGCCTATTCGGGCGGGGCACGTCACCTTTGCTCCCCCGCAAGGCGAGGGCCGCCGCGTCGCCGGTGTCCGCCGTCTTCGCGGTTCGAGGGCTGATTTCCTCCTGATCGGGTAGGTTGCGAGATGAAGGTTACCGTCGAGCGTACGGCAATATTGAAATCACTGGGGCGCGTTCATCGCGTGGTGGAGCGCCGCAATACCATCCCTATTCTCGCCAATGTGCTGATCCGCGCGGACAAGTCCAAGCTCAGCCTGAAGGCTACCGATCTCGACCTGGAAGTGATCGACTCCGTGGACGCGGAGGTTTCGCCCGCCGGCTCCACTACGGTGCCGGCGCATATGTTCTACGAGATCGTTCGCAAACTGCCCGAGGGATCGCAGATCGTGCTGGAAGCCTCCGGCGACCGCGCGATGCTGGCCATCCGCGCCGGGCGTTCGCGCTTCACCCTGCAGACTTTGCCGGAAAGCGACTTTCCGGATCTTGCCGCCGGCGAGATGACCCACAAATTCACGCTCGCGGCGGCTGATCTGAAGCGCCTGATCGACAAGACCCAGTTCGCCATCTCCACCGAGGAGACGCGCTACTATCTCAACGGCATCTACCTGCACACGGCGGGCAACGCAAAGTCGACGATGCTGCGCGCGGTGGCGACCGATGGGCATCGGCTCGCGCAGGTAGAGCTGCCGTTGCCGTCCGGTGCCTCGGGCATGCCGGGCATCATCGTGCCGCGCAAAACGGTCGGCGAGGTGCAGCGGCTAATTGACGACGCCGAAGCCGAGGTCGCCGTCGAGCTGTCGCAGGGAAAAATCCGCTTCTCCATCGGCGACGTGGTGCTGACCTCAAAATTGATCGACGGCACCTTTCCCGACTACGCGCGCGTCATTCCGGTCGGCAACGACAAGGAGCTGATCGTCGACAAGAAAGACTTCGAGGCCTCGGTCGATCGTGTCTCCACCGTTTCGAGCGAACGCGGTCGGGCGGTGAAGCTGTCCATCAGCTCTGGGCGGCTGTTGTTGTCGGTGACCAATCCGGACTCCGGCAGTGCCACCGAAGAACTTGAGATCGAATACGACGCCGATCCGATCGATATCGGCTTCAACTCCCGCTATCTGCTCGACATCGCGGCCCAGATTGAGGGCGAGGTCGCCGTCCTCAAGCTCGCCGACGCCGGCTCGCCCACGCTGATCCAGGACCGCGATTCCGCGGGCGCGCTCTACGTGCTGATGCCGATGCGGGTGTAAAGCCCGCTTCCCAGCCCCGGCCCGCGCTTTGCGCGCGTGCGGCCGGAGGCTCTTGTGGGGGAAGGTAGCCGGCCTTAGCACTGCGGCATGGATTGCGCCCGCATTCGCCGTCTCGCGCTGACCAACTTCCGCAGCTATCGCGCGGCGTCTATCGAGCTCAGCACGGAGCCGGTCGTGTTGGTAGGCGCCAACGGCGCCGGCAAGACGAACTTGATCGAGGCGATTTCTTTTCTGACGCCCGGCCGCGGCTTGCGGCGCGCCACGCTGGAAGAGGTGGCTTTCAGCGAAAGCGACGGCTCCTGGGCGGTCGCCGCCGAGGTCGAAGGCGCACTCGGCCTTGCCACGTTGGGTACCGGCATCGCGCCTGCCGTCGAAGATACCCCGCCGCAGCGCATGTGCCGCATCGACCGTGAGCCGGTCGCTTCGGTGGCGGCTTTCGCCGACCATATCAGGGTGATCTGGCTCACGCCGGCCATGGATCGGCTATTCAACGAGCCCGCCTCCGAACGCCGCCGCTTTCTCGATCGCCTGGTGCTCGCGGTGGACGCCCAGCATTCCGGCCGCGTCTCGGCGCTGGAGCGCAGCCTGCGCTCGCGAAACCGCCTCCTGGAGAACCCGCGCCCGGACCTGCATTGGCTGGACGCCGTGGAGCATGAGACCGCCGAGCTTGCCGTCGCCGTCGCGGCACTGCGCGCAGAAACGGTGCGTCGGTTGCGGGGCGCGCTGGCAGAACGCAACGCCTTCCCGGTCGGCTTCCCGGTGGCCGAGATAGCGTTGCACGGTTGGATGGAGCAGGCGCTGGCGGAGCAGCCCGCGGTTGAGGTGGAGGATCGTTATCGCAGGCAGCTGAAAGAAAACCGTGCGCGCGACGCGCTGGCCGGCCGCACGCTTGATGGGCCGCACTTAACCGATCTCGCGGTGACTTATGCGGGCAAGAATATTCCCGCCGCCGATGCCTCAACCGGTGAACAAAAGGCCTTGCTGATCGGGCTTGTGCTCGCGCATGCGGGGCTGGTCGGCGAGATGACAGGCTTTGCGCCCGTATTGCTGCTTGATGAGGTCGTTGCGCATCTCGACCCCAGCCGACGCAACGCGCTTTATGACGCGCTTTCCCGTCTCGGCTCGCAGGTCTGGATGACTGGAGCGGATCCTGTCACCTTCGCTGAAATCGCGCCGCGCGCGCAGATATTTGAGATTATGTCTGGACAAATCAGCCGTCATTCCCCCTAAGCCACTGTGCTGGCTGGATTTTCATCTTTGTAAGAAAAGGAACATTCGGCTCCCGCAGGGCTTTACCTCTTGCAACCTGTACGCCCGTCATCGGAGATCAAAGCATGGCGCCCGGCTTCGCCGGAGGGGACAAAATTTCGGAACGCCTGCAAGAGTCGCTCGCGCGCTTGCGCGAAGATATCGACCGCGTGGAACTGTGGGCAGGCGCGCTCGAAGGCTTTTCCCAGCCAATCCCCGACTATGATCCCAGCCGGCGCTATCGCCTCGGCGACGCGCAAGACAGCGGCGACACGAAAAACCAAACATAGCAATCGCCGTCCGAGGCGTCGAAAAACGCCCCTGCGCAGCACGAAAATGCCTCGCGCGAGTGGGTTTTTTTCACGCCT
>JAXDOO010000461.1:0-2560 GCA_034668865.1 Alphaproteobacteria bacterium | reverse complement strand
CCGGATTACCTGAAGGCCTTCATGGATCACCTGGTGAACTGGGACCATGTCGCGGAGCTGTTCGACGCCGCGATGAGCAAGGTATCGAAGGCAGCCTGACGGCAGCATTCCTCCTACCGCCGCGATTCGCCGCCGCCGTGCCCAGGAAAAGGACGAGGACGGCGCCACGGTCGCAGAGCGCCGCGCGCGTGAAGGATTTGCGTGGCGCGAAAGTCACCGGCGGCAGGACCCGTTCAGGCACGATCGGCGATTATGACGCGATTCCGCTGCCGCCGTCCCCTTGCCCGAGGGCGGCGGCACAAACTCGTCTGCGGAGCCGTCAGGCCGCCTTAGATACCTTGTTCATCGCAGAGTCGAACATCTCGGCGACGTGATCCCAATTTACCAGGTGATCCATGAAAGCCTTCAGATAATCGGGACGCCGGTTGCGGTAGTCGATGTAGTAGGAATGCTCCCAGACATCGCAGCCCAGGATCGGCGTGCCGTCGTGCACCAGCGGGCTCTCTCCGTTCGGCGTCTTGGTGACAGCGAGCTTGCCGTCTTTCACGGTGATCCAGCACCAACCGGAACCGAACTGGGTGACGCCGGCCTGGATGAAATCCTCTTTCATCTTGGCAATGCCGCCAAGATCGGAATCGATCTTCGCCTTCAGCTTGCCCGGGATCTTGTCACCGCCGCCGCTGGGCTTCATCCATTTCCAGAAGTGGATGTGGTTGTAGTGCTGACCGGCATTGTTGAACAGGCCGGCATTCTTGCCGAAAGAGCCCTTTACCACCTCCTCCAGCGGCTTGCCTTCCCACTCGCTGCCCTTGAGCAGGTTGTTGCCATTGGTGACATAGGCCTGGTGGTGCTTGTCGTGGTGATATTCCAGCGTTTCACGCGACATGTAAGGGGCGAGCGCATCGTAGGCATAGGGGAGATCGGGCAACGAAAACGACATGGCACTCTCCTGATTTTCCGCGCTAGGGGTAAACTCTGAATGCGGCTCTACGGTTCCGGCGTGGATTCAATGGTTTTGAACAATTATGGGTTTGTTGAGGCCGCGATTGGCTGTGCTATCGTCACGGCGATTCATCAAGGGGGGCATTACACATGACCGCTATTCTTCAATCGCTGGAGCGCACGATCCTTGCCGGTCTGGTGCTGCTGATCGCCATCATCGTGGTGGTTGGGACAGTGACGGGGCAGTTCATCAAGCCAGACCATGCTTGGGCGACATTCGTTATGCGCTGGCTGCACGTCATCAGCGGCGTAATGTGGATCGGACTGCTTTGGTACTTCAACTTCGTGCAGATCCCCACCGTCCCAAAGATCGAGCCGGTTGAACACCGCGCTGCGATTACGAAATATATTGCGCCGAGTGCGCTGTTCTGGTTCCGCTATGCAGCCCTCGCTACGGTCATTACCGGTGCTCTGGTCGCCTGGATGAGCGGCTATTTGGTGCAGGCCCTGACATTGCGTCCGGGCCACATCGCCATTGGGCTCGGCATGTGGCTCGCGCTCATCATGGCATTCAACGTCTGGTTCATCATCTGGCCGAACCAGCAAAAGGTGCTTGGCCTTGTACCGGCCACACCCGAAGAGAAGACCGCTGCCGGCCGTACCGCGATGCTGACATCGCGCGCCAATACGATGCTCTCGATTCCGATGCTGTTCTGCATGGTGGCGCAGCAGAACGCAGGCCTCTGACAGCTGCTTCGCCGGTTACACTGAGGAGCTGGGCGTTCGCGGGTTGGAAAGAGCGCCCGGTACCTTTTTACCGTCGTCGCCACCCATTTGGGCGGTAATCAGCTGTAGAAAGTCGGACGTTAGTTTCCGGCGGCCATCCGGCGGCCAAAAAGCTAGCTTCCAGTGGAAAGGCACCACGGTGCCGCAAGGGGGAAGGCGCGAATGTACGTGAGCCTATTGATACTCGGCGTAATGGTGACGTTGGCCGGCGCGGCCATGCTCGCTTTCGGCATCCCCATCAACGAGTTTGGCCTCGGCAATACCCTGATCATCGCGGGCACCGCCGCCTTTGTCGGCGGCCTGATCCTGATTGGCGTGTCGGAAGCCGTGCGGCAGCTGCGCCGAATCGCCGAAAGCCTTATGGCGCGCCCTGTCGGTCAGATGCCGCGCGGCAACGATTTGTTCGAACCGGTATCACACGGCGCGCCGCCGGCCGCGCCCCGCATCCCATTCCCGCCGAAACCCGAACCGCGCCGTCGTATGCCTATGCCGGTCATGCCGCCCGAGCCGCGGCTGGACACCGCGCCCTCGCTCGCCGCCACGGATGACCGCCTCGATCGGTCGCCGTCCGCTTCTGTCCGTAGCGCAGCGGAGCCTCGCCTCGCGCCCGAACGCGACGAGACGCCGTTATCGCCGCAGGCTGAGCCGCGTTTCACCGCCGTCCGTGATGAGAAGGATGAACTGGCGGAGGGCTTGCTCGCCACTGCTTTCTCCCGTCTGGACGCAGAGCTGCGAAACGCCCCTCCTGCCGCCGAGGAGGCCAACCAGGACGATATGTTTGAATCCGTGCGGCCGCCTGAGCCGCGCGAGGATTCCGACGCCGAACCGGGGC
>JAXDOO010000460.1:0-4094 GCA_034668865.1 Alphaproteobacteria bacterium | reverse complement strand
CCCGCTGACCTTCGTGTTTCAGGATTTTGCACTGTTGCCATGGTGCACGGTCGAGCAGAATGTCGAATTCGTCTTGCCGCATGCGGGGTTGTCCGAGGCCGAGCGTGCGACGATCGTTGCCGATGCGCTACGCCGCACCAGCCTTTCAGATTTTCGCGGTGCTTATCCAAAGCAGCTTTCCGGCGGCATGCGCCAGCGCGTCGGCATCGCGCGCGCGCTCGCGGTGCGGCCGGCCATCCTTCTGATGGATGAACCGCTGTCGGCACTGGACTCGCAGACCCGCGAATTGCTGATGGAAGATTTTATCGGCCTGCTTGCCGGCGGCGCCATGGGCGCCGTCTATGTAACGCACAATCTCGAAGAGGCCGTTCGTCTCGCCGACCGCATCGTCGTGCTGTCGCGGCGCCCCGGACGGGTCCGCGAGGTCGTGCCCATCCCCCTCAGCCGCGCCGAACGCGGGGACAGCAATGCCCGCGCAAAACTGCTCGCGCTGCAGAGCGAGCTATGGTCGCTGATTCGCGAGCAGGCGATCGACGCCGAGCGCGAGATGCAGCATGCTTGAGCGCCCCGAAAATGCCCCGGGTTCGCCGCAACAGGATCGCAAGGCGGTAACGCGGCCCGTGGCGTTTCGCGGCGCGGGCTTTGCGCCGAAAGCCGGCCGTTATTCAGGCTGGATGGCACTCATCCTGGCGATCGGGCTTTGGCAACTCGCCGGCAGCGCCGGCTGGGTCAACGCGCTGTTTCTTCCGACGCCGCTCGCGATCGCGCGCGCGATCTATCAGCTCGCGATCTCGGGCGCGCTCTGGCGCCACGTGTCGGTTTCGGTGATGCGGATCGGCACCGGGTGGATTCTCGGCACGGCCGCCGGCGTCATCGTCGGCTTCGCCATCGGACTGTCGAGCCTTGCGCGCGGCGTCGGCATCACCTTCATCTCGGCGCTGTTTCCGATTCCGAAAATCGCGCTGCTGCCGCTCTTGATCCTGTGGCTCGGCATCGGCGAGGAACCGAAGATCGCCACCATCGCGCTGGGCGTGTTCTTCTCCACCGCGATTTCGGTCTACAGCGGCGTCGACCAGGTGCCGCGCAACCTGATCCGCATGGCGCAGAGTTTCAACGTGCCGTTCTGGGCCATCGTACGCCACGTGATCTGGCCGGGCGCGCTGCCCTCGATCCTGGCCGGCTTCCGCATCACCGCCTCGGTCGCCTTGCTGCTGGTGGTCAGTGCGGAGATGATCGGCGCCGAGTTCGGCATCGGCGCCTTCGTGCTGCAGGCCGGCAATCTGATGCAGACCGACCAGCTGCTCGCCGGCGTCGTCATCCTCTCGCTGTTCGGGCTGGCGGTCGGACGCCTGATCAATCTATTGGAAACCCGCCTGCTGCATTGGCGCTGAGCCGCGAAGCGCTGATTACAAGGCCAATGGCCGCGACAGCGAATGCGCGGTCGGAATTGCCCGGGCAACCTTGGCTTCCCTTTGGTACGCGAGCCAAGATCAGTATCACGATGGACTAAATCAAGGCCTCCAGAGGCGGGAAAGTGAGCAATTCTATACAGTCTTCTTCTCAGGTAACGCGTAGTGTTTGCGGAATGATCAAGGCACCGGTGGAATTTTAATCCAGCGGCAAACGCGGCGACGGCCCTGAAGCCGTCCATCAACAAATTGAACGAGACGCCACATGTCGGCCGCTGGCGACGACAGGGACGGAAGACTGCGCCGCAGGCGCATGGAAATCTTCGCGTTTCTCTTCCTCACGGCAGTGCTGATGCCGGCTTTCGCGGTCGCGACCGTCGGCAGCTACGGGCTTGCCGTGTGGGTCTACCAGATGTTGGCCGGCCCGCCCGGGCCTCCCGAGCAATGAGTGCAGCACTTTCAAAGGACACCAATCGTGGCCAGACATCACACCGCAATCGATCGTCGCGCCCTCATATCAGGTCGTTTGCTCAATGCGGACCGCGTGGTCGCGCCGCCTGGTGGAGAAATCGCAAGCATTATCGTGCAGGCGCGGCCGGAACAGCTCGTCGATGTGGAGGCTGCGATCGCGACACTGCCAGGATGCGAGATCTACGGCCGCGATCCCAAGGGTAAACTTATCGTCGTAGTTGATGCGTTGGATGCGGGCGTCATCGGGTCGACACTCAATACCATCGCGCTTTTGCCGGACGTCTATTCCGCTTCACTCGTCTTTCACGCCATCGACGCCGGCTAACGCCCGGCGTGAAAGGAATTGCCATGACCGTACCGAAGCTCGATCGCCGCCAGGTGCTGAAGCTGGAGGCCGCTGCCATGGCCGCGGTGGCGGGAGGCATGCCGCTGCCGTCCCTCGCGGCCAACCTCATCACCGAGCGAGACGCGAGCGAACTGAAATGGGACAAGGCGCCGTGCCGTTTCTGCGGCACCGGTTGCAGCGTAATGGTGGCGACCAAGGAAAATCGCGTGGTCGCCACCCATGGCGACATCAAGTCCGAAGTCAACCGCGGCCTCAACTGCGTGAAAGGCTATTTCCTTTCCAAGATCATGTATGGCCATGACCGGCTGACCCAGCCGATGCTGCGCAAGACGGGCGGGAAATATGACAAGAACGGCGCGTTCACGCCGGTGTCATGGGACGAAGCCTTCGACATCATGGCGGAAAAATTCAAGGACGCGCTGAAGAAGCGCGGGCCGAGCGGCGTCGGTATGTTCGGCTCCGGCCAGTGGACGATCTGGGAAGGGTATGCCGGCCTTAAGCTGATGAAGGCCGGCTTTCGTTCCAACAATCTCGATCCCAACGCGCGGCACTGTATGGCGTCGGCCGCCGCCGGCTTCATGCGCACTTTCGGCATCGATGAACCGATGGGTTGCTACGACGACATTGAAGCCGCCGACGCCTTCGTGCTGTGGGGTTCCAACATGGCGGAGATGCACCCGATCTTGTGGACCCGGGTTGCCGACCGGCGCCTCAGCGCGCCGCATGTGCGGGTCGCTGTGCTGTCCACGTTCGAGCATCGCTCGTTCGACCTCGCCGATATCGGTATGGTGTTCAAGCCGCATACCGATCTCTATCTGCTCAACGCCATCGCCAATCACATCGTCAAGACCGGACGCGTCAATAAGGATTTCGTCGACAAGCACACCCTGTTCAAGCTCGGGCAAACCGATATCGGTTACGGGCTGCGTCCGGAGCATCCGCTGGAGAAAAAGGCGACCGGACGCACCAAGGCCAACGATTCCACCGATATGAGCTACGAGGACTACGTCAAGTTCATCTCGGAGTTCACACTCCAAAAGGCCAGCGAGATGTCGGGCGTGCCGGTCAACCGCCTCGAGGCCCTGGCCGAGCTATATGCCGATCCGAAGATCAAGGTCACCAGCTTTTGGACCATGGGTTTCAACCAGCACACCCGCGGTGTCTGGTGCAACAACCTAGTCTACAACATTCATCTGCTGACCGGAAAGATCTCCGAACCGGGCAACAGCCCATTCTCGCTCACCGGCCAGCCGTCGGCCTGCGGCACCGCGCGCGAGGTCGGCACGTTCTCGCATCGTCTTCCCGCCGACATGGTTGTGACCAACAAGGCGCACCGCGACAAGGCGGAGCAAATCTGGAAACTTCCCGAGGGCACCATCCCCGACAAGCCGGGCTACCACGCGGTGCTGCAGAACCGGATGCTGAAGGACGGCCTGCTCAATGCCTACTGGGTGCAGGTCAATAACAACCTTCAGGCCGGCGCCAATTCAAACGAAGAAACCTATCTCGGCTATCGCAACCCTGAGAACTTCATCGTGGTGTCCGACGCCTATCCGTCGGTGACCGCGATGGCCGCTGATCTGGTCCTTCCAACGGCGATGTGGGTGGAGAAGGAAGGCGCCTACGGCAACGCCGAGCGGCGCACCCACTTCTGGCACCAATTGGTTTCAGCGCCAGGCGAGTCGCGATCCGATCTCTGGCAGTTGATGGAGTTCTCCAAGCGTTTCAAGATCGAAGAGGTCTGGCCGGAAGATTTGCTGGCCAAGAAGCCGGAGTATCGCGGCAAGACGCTGTTCGACGTCCTCTACAGGAACGGACAAGTCGATAAGTTTCCAATTACCGACATCGAGGCTGGCTATTTGAACGAC
>JAXDOO010000459.1:0-4881 GCA_034668865.1 Alphaproteobacteria bacterium | reverse complement strand
GCATATTCCGGCCGATCGGTGCCTGGGATGACGACCGCGATCGCCGGGTGGCCGAGCAGGAATTTCAGGAAATATTGCGCCCAGCTCGAGCAATCGAGCTCCTCTTTCGCCCATGCAGGAATGTACTTGCCGCGCGCTTGCAACAGCAGCCGGTTGCGGCCGAACGGCAGCGCCGTGAGCACCGCGACGCCGCGGTCCTCCGCCAGCGGCAGGATGCGAGCCTCTGCCTTGCGATTGTCCAGGGCATAGTCGATCTGCGCGAAATCGAGCTTCTCGGTCTTCAGGATCTGCTCGTATTCCGCATAGCTATTCTCGAAGGACGTGGTGATGCCGACATATTTCACCTTGCCTTCGTCCTTCATGCGCCGGATGGTTTTGAGCTGGACCTTCCAATCGCGGATGTTGTGCACCTGCAGCAGCTCGAAATGGTCAGTCCCGAGATCCTTCATCGATCGGGCAACCTGCTCGATGCCTTCTTTCTCGCGATTGTCGCCCCGCAGGCTGATCTTGGTGGCGAGGAAGGCCTTGTCGCGTAGCCCGGTGCGCTTGAATATTTCGCCGAGATTTTCTTCCGCGCGACCATAGGTCGGTGCGGTGTCGATTAGCTTGCCGCCGCCCTGCAGGAAAGCGCGCACCGATTCCACCAAGGTGGGAAATTTCGGATCGCTGATCTCGATCTCGTAGACCACCGCCGTCCCCATGCCGATGATCGGCAGAGCCTCGCCGCTCGACGGGATCGGCTTCGTTTGCACCGGCTTCGCGGAGACCGCTGGATCGTAAACCGGCCCGCCTTGCGCCAGAGCCGAACCGAGCGGGCCTAGCAATCCATCTGCAGCCAGCACCCCGCCGGCAGCCGCGGTCAGCTTGAGGAATTGCTGGCGCGTCATCGGCGCGATGGGATGTGATTTGGTCATTGCGTGGTTCTCCTGAGGTCAAATTTATTGCGCGGGCTGCTGTTGCACCAGCCGCTCCTGCTTGCGCCCGATGAGCAATAACAGCGCAGCCCAGGCGGCCGAGATCGGCACCGCCAGCAGCGCGATGCCGGACAGATCGAGACCGAGCCCGCGCAGCCCGGCATAGATCCAGCCGTTGACCGCATCGCCACCGCGGAACACCGCGGTATCGATGACGCTTTTCGCCTTGTATTTCTGCTCGCGCGTGACGACCGTGAACAGCGTTTCCCGCGCCGGATTGGCGAAGCCGAACTCCGCGGCGCGCTTCAAGGACTGGAACACCACCACCACGGCCAAGGTCGGAACGATGGCGAGTGCCAGAAACCCGGCCATTGTCACCAGCGCCAGCGATGCGAGAGCGACGCCGACGCCAAGCTGCACCAGCACGCGCCCCGTGACGGTGAGTTGCAGAACGATGGTGACGAGACCAACCGAAAAATCAATCACCGCAAACACCTGCGTGCGCTCAGCGGGATCGTCGAAAGCTGCGGAGACAATCGAGGCCTGCTGGAAATACAGGAAGGTGCTGGTGAGCGACAGCAGGAGTACATGACAGCAGATCAGCATCAGGAAAGGTGAGCGCGCGATCTCGGTCAGCCCCGCCAGAATACCGCCGCCAATGACCTCCTCATTGGCAGACTGCGCCGCGGTGCGTTCTGCCGGCTTTTGCGCCTGCGGCGTTCGAAGGATTTGCCGCACGCACTGCACGGCCGCTTCCAGGAGGAGCGCCGAGATCAGCAGGAGGTTTACCGGACCAAGCGGCACCGCCAGGCCCGCCGTCAGGGCCGGCCCGATCAAGGCTCCTGCCGATCCGCCCGCGGCGATAAAGCCGAACAGCCGCTTGCCTTGCTCATTGCTGAACAGATCAGCCATGAAACCCCAGAACACCGTCACCACGAACAGATTGAAGACGCTCACCCACATGAAGAAAGCGCCAGCCACGTAAGACTGTTTGGGAGCCAGATGCCCGAGCGCGAAAAACAGCAGCAGGCTGGCGGCAAAGAAACGATAGACCCAGGGAATGAAGCGCCGGCGCGGCACCCGCGTGACCAGGGCGCCGAACAACGGGGCCGCCGCCAGCATGACGAAGAAGGTCCCGGTGAACAGCCACTGCAGGTTGCCGACGCCGGCGGCGACCCCGCTTTCATCGCGCAGAGGCCGGAGGATGTAGTAGCTCGACAAAAGGCAGAAGAAATAGACAAAGGCCCAGAGCATCGCGCGGGCTTCGTCGACGCGCACCTTGACGACGCGCCGCAGCGCCTGCATGAGCAGACCGTCCATCCTGCCTGATCTCCCGGCTTTACCCGCCGAGTATCGGCCGGGGGCGAGGCTTTCTCAACGCCCCAGCCGGGGCCGTGACGCCGCAGCAAAGCAAGGTTATATGTAGACTTCTGCCAGCCCCGCTCGAAGGAACAATGACTGAACGCATTCCCGTGACCGTGCTCACCGGCTATCTCGGCGCCGGCAAGACCACTTTGCTCAACCGCATTCTCTCGGAAGACCATGGCCGCCGCTACGCCGTGATCGTCAACGAATTCGGTGAGATCGGGATCGACAACGACCTGATCCTGAACACCGACGAAGAGCTGTTCGAGATGAACAACGGCTGCATCTGCTGCACCGTGCGCGGCGACCTGATCAAGACCATGCATGGCCTCTTGGCTAAGCGCGGGAATTTCGATGCGATCGTGGTGGAGACGACCGGGCTGGCCGACCCCGGACCGGTGGCGCAGACTTTCTTTGTCGATTCCTTTTTACAGGAGCGCACCGCTCTCGATTCCGTCACGACGGTGGTCGACGCCAAGCACATCCTGCCGCGGTTGGCCGACAGCCGTGAAGCCGCCGAGCAGATCGCCTTCGCCGATCAGATCGTGCTCAACAAGACCGAGCTCGTCACCGACAAGGAATTGCGCGAGATCGAACGCCGGCTACGCAAGCTCAACCCGCTGGCGCCGATCCACCGCGCGCAACGCTCCAATGTGGCGCTCGACAAGGTGCTTGGCCGCGGCGGCTTCGACATCGACCGCATTGTCTCACTCGAGCCGGACTTCCTCGAGCCCGCACATGGCGAAGCCGGGCATGTACATGACGAACATTGCGAGCATGACCCCAACGATCATCACGCGCACGACCACGAGCACGATGCTGGTATCACCAGCATCGCGCTCACCTCCCATACTCCGATGGATGGCGGCAAGATCAGCGACTGGCTTGCCTATGTCGTGCAATCGCAGGGTCAGGACATCCTGCGCGCCAAGGGCATCATCGATGTGAAGGGGGAGGACCGGCGACTGGTCTTCCAGGCTGTGCATATGCTGCTGGAAGGTGATCTGCAACGGCCATGGAAGTCGGATGAACCGCGCTACAGCCGGCTGGTTTTCATCGGTCGCAATCTGGACCAAAACGCATTACAGATCGGGTTCGAATCCTGCGCCGCCAAGGCCTCCTAACAAGCTGAAACAGCGCAGAAATTCCCTGTCAGGCCGCGTCAGGCAGATAGCCATCTTGACGCTGCGCGGATGACGAAATGACGCTAGATTGGACCTAAGGCTGCAAATCGCGTGGCCGGCCAATAGAAGGCGCTTGCTTCATGAGTCTTTTCTCGACGGATACCAGTCCTGGCAGCGGCGCCTTCGTTCCGCCGTTTCCGCCGCGATTGCCGTCGTCGCCTTCCACCTTGAAGCGGCTCTTGATCGCGCGGCGCGATTTTCTGGAAATGTGGGAGGACGAGGCTTTCGAGCTTGAATTCTCACATTCGCGGATGTTCCTGCGGCAGACTTTTCTCTGTAATAGCCCGGAATCGGTCCAGTTCGCGTTTAGCCAGAAGAATGCGAGCTTTCAGCGCAAAAGCCCGCAGATGCGCTACGCCCTCGCCCCGCTTTTAGGCGACGGCCTGTTCGTCAGCGACGGGCAAACCTGGAAAACCCGCCGACGAATCGTAGCGCCCATTGTCCATATTTCGCGGGTTCCGGAATTTGCCCCGGTGATGGTGGAGGCCGCCGTCGAAACGCGCGAACGCTGGGGAGCAACGCAAGGCTCGACGATCGATGTGCTAGCGGAATCCGCAGAGCTGACGGCCGAAATCATCTGCCGTACCCTGTTCGGCCGCAAGCTGGGCAAGGGCTATGCCGCACAAATCGTGCGCGGCTTCAGCAATTACCAGCGCGCGATCGATCAGATCGATCTGATCTCATTTCTTGGGCTGCCGGACTGGTTCCCCCGCTGGCACGGCCGGCGCGTGCGCCACAATGTCGGGCAAATCCATGCCGTGCTTGATGAAGTGGTGGCCAGCGCTCGTGCGCGGGCGGGCGACGGCGAGCCTTCTGTGATCAACCACCTGTTCGAAGCACGCGACGAGAACGGCGCGCCGCTTGACAGCGAGGCATTGCGCAACGAGATCGCAGTGTTGTTCATGGCGGGCCACGAGACCACGGCCAATACGCTGGCTTGGACCTGGTATCTGCTGTCGCAAGCGCCGGAGGTCGAAGCCAAGCTGCATGAAGAGCTCGACAGCGTGCTCGGGGATAGGACCCCTGCCCTGGCTGACGTGCCGCACCTCATTTATACGCGCGCCATTCTGGACGAAGCGCTGCGACTCTATCCGCCGGTCCCGATCCTGCCGCGCGAAGCGATTAAGGAAGAAGAATTCCAGGGGGTGCGCATCCCCAAGCGGTCGTTGCTCTTTGTTGTGCCTTGGCTGCTGCATCGGCACCGAAAATTGTGGGAGCTGCCGGATCACTTCATTCCGGAAAGATTTTTGCCGGAAAATGCGGCCAAGATCTCCAAATTCGCCTATGTGCCGTTTAGCATCGGCCCGCGCATCTGCGCCGGCGCCTCCTTTGGCCAAACGGAAGCCATTCTTTGCATTGCCACGCTGGCGCAGAAATTCAAATTGCGGCTGCAGCCGGGGCATCAGGTCCGGCCAGTG